>CAZWNX010000188.1:0-1531 GCA_964635395.1 uncultured Lachnospiraceae bacterium | reverse complement strand
AAGAGAGCGGGTGAATCCTTGATTACATTAAAAGAAATTGCGAAAATGTCTGGAGTTACAGTAAGTACCGTTTCCAATGTATTGAACGGAAAGCCTAACGTGGGTAGTAAAACACGAGACAAAATCATGAAAATCGTTGAAGAAACAGGATATCAACCCAACTTTTTTGCGCAAGGAATTCGTAAAATCAAAACAAGAACGTGGGGAATTGTAGTAGAAGACCTTTTGCAGATTGGAACAGTTCCCATTGTTGAATCTATTATGGCATACGCGCAAGAGAAAGATTATCGTGTAGTTTTAATGAACATGCGCCTATATGAAAGGTGGAAGGATGATTGGTATGGAGATCACGAACGTCTTAGTGAGGTATCTAAGCCAACGATTCAGCAACTACTATCGATCAAAGTAGATGGGATCATCTATGTAGCTGGACACTGCAGGCATATCGATTTCCTGCCAACGAATTTAACAATTCCAATGATTGTAGTATATGGATTATCGACGGTAAGTAAGATTCCAAGTGTTATATTGGACGATGAAATGGTTGGTTATAACACAACAAACTATATTCTGCAAAGAGGTCATAAAAGAATCGGAGTTTTGGCAGGTGGAAAAGATAATTTACATACAATTGTACGTTTGTCTGGTTATCAGAAAGCACTTGATGAAGCAGGAATGATCTATCAAGAAGAACTAATTAGTTATAGTGACTGGAGTAGAGAAGGTGGTTATGCAACTGCAAAAGAAATGATTGAGAAGAAAGTCAGCTGCATATTTTGTTTGAATGATCGCATGGCAATTGGTGTTTACGATTATTTTTACGACGAGGGGATGGTTGTTGGTGATCAAATTTCAATTGTTGGGTGTGACAATTTTAATGAAGGAAACTGCCTGAGACCAAAATTAACATCGACTGACCTAGACTTCAAACAAGTTGGGACAACGGCAGCAGAGTGGATGGTCAATATCTTAGAGGATGATAGTTTGATTGAAAATCGTGAAAGTGTTAAAAAAGTAAGTGGAAAACTTGTTATTCGTGATTCAGTGAGCGTTGCCAAATAGGCCTCGCTCTCTTTTTTTACCAATAATGAGGCTCACATTTTGTTGATAAAACCAATTGACAAGATAATAAAAACAGAATAGTATTTATTTAGTAAAACGTTTTACTAAATTGATAGGAGGAATTATGAAGGACGTAAAAAAAGAAATATTCAATCCTTATTTACCGTCGTGGGAGTATATTCCAGATGGAGAACCACATGTGTTTGGTGACCGCATATATATTTATGGTTCACATGATTTTTTTAATGGGCATGTATTTTGCTTAGGCGATTATGTATGCTATTCAGCATCAGTGGATGACCTTACAAATTTCAGATATGAAGGTGTTATTTATCCAAAGACAAAAGACCCTTTGAATAAAGAGGGAAAGATGTGTTTATATGCTCCAGATGTAACAATGGGATCAGATGGAAGATATTATTTATATTATGTATTAGACCATGTATCCGTTGTTTCGGTAGCTGTTTGC
>CAZWNX010000187.1:0-1639 GCA_964635395.1 uncultured Lachnospiraceae bacterium | reverse complement strand
TAGGCAGACAGATTACGATTCGAAATAATATTATCGACGGATCTAATTTTGGTGCTTATTTTACTGGAATATGTGTTAGAGCTGAGACGGTGGCACCGCCATCTCAGAATATATGGATCTATCACAATACAATTTATAAATCGAATAATTTAAATGGGCAGGATTGGACTGGGATTAAAATCACACAGGGTGCGAAGGATATCGTAGTTAAAAATAATTTGATTTCCTTTCCTGCAATTGGTACAGGATCGCAACAAGCAATCGATAATGATGGAACAGCAACAATTCAATCGAATAACCTTTTAAATGGAAATATTGCCTTTGTTGACCCGGATAATGCAATAGACCCTCTAAATCGATCGTTTCAATTAACGTCAAACTCGGTAGATGCGATTAATAAAGGGAACACGATTAAAACAGTTTTTGAAGATTTTGAGGGAAATGAAAGACCAGGTGGAAGTGCATATGATATTGGAGCACTAGAAGCAGTTGAACAGCCACCAACGGTAGAGGAGTTATTGTCCCCACAGAACTTTGTGGCGAATGTGACATCGGATCCACTTGCAAAAGTTGAAGTATTACTTAGTTGGAGTCATAGTGATCAGGTGAATGGGTATGAAATTCAAAGAAAAGAGGCCTCGTTAGAGGATGATGCATATATTACAGTTGCTATAATTGACGACAAGGATGCTTTTGGTTATTCAGATGGCAGCATAAAAAATAACAGAATCTATAATTACAGAATTTGTGCGAGGAAGGATTTGGTTAAATCAGACTGGGTATATCTGCAAGATGTTGTTCGGGTAAGCATTCCACCTCTTGACAAGAAGCACAAGCTCTATAGTGCGGTCAGTAAGTATAAAATCGAGCAATTTGCGAATAATCCAAAGGGGACAAATCATATACAGATAAAGAATCAGTGGGGTGAAATTGTTGATAATTCATTGTTTCTATTCAAAAGTTCAAGTAGCGTTGTTATCGTGAATGAGTTGGGCGAGTTTAGAGCCAATCCCAATAAGAAGATTTCAAAAGATATGGCAGTAAGTATTGTTGCAACACTTGCCAATGATACCTATAAGCGACGTGTAATAATTCCCGTGAATGTATATGCTAAAAGGCAAGTGAAAAAGATTCAGTATCAGGTTCAAAATAAGAATGTAACAGTATCAGGAAACAATATCTATCTAGTATACCCATACATTGACGAGAGCAACAAAAATCGGATGGTAATAGATGTAATGGGAGTGGATATTAGCGGAAACAGTCTAAACACTGGCTATGAGTTTTGGCTTTCGGATAAGAGCAAAGGCGAAATAAGTGTATCAGCAACTGCAAAAAAGGTTGCAATTAAAAATATGAAAGTAGGGAATGTAACACTATTTTGCAGAGCGAAAGATGGAATGAAAGAAAAAATTGCAATTACCATTCATATTCTAAGCCAAAAGCCAGAAGTTGTGAATTCAACGATTGTGCTCAATAAACAGGCAGTTAGTAATGACGAGGTAAGTGTCAATAGCACCGCTTTTTCTGTAAATCCAATTAATAATACAACACTCGTCGAAAAAGAAAAACAAACACTGATATTCTATGCGATAAAGCGCGGCACAAAGATTTATAGAAATACAAATCCTTCCGATCT
>CAZWNX010000186.1:0-1653 GCA_964635395.1 uncultured Lachnospiraceae bacterium | reverse complement strand
TTTCGCATCACTTTATCTTGACAACCATCCAAAGAATCAGTACAATTCATGTTATTAAAGCAATATAGTAATAGGCGTTGATGGGAACAAGTAATAATAAGGCAGACCAAACAGAAAGTAACCGGTGGATGAGAGGTGCGTGGAATACTTATTAGGAATACATCCTTGAGCTTTGTACCAAAAGGGGAAACCCGAGTAGGCTACAACGGATTCGTGCACGTTATCCCACGAGGGTATCATTCGGTACCTATGAAGGCAGATTATGTGAGTAATTTGTGAAGTAAGGTGGTAACACGAGAGTATTCCTCGTCCTTTGATTAGGACGGGGATTTTTTTATTCAAAGAGGTTTTTCATGGAAACAGAAGAAAGGAATGAGAACAATGACAGTATTTGAAGAATTAAAAAGAAGAGGTCTGCTTGCGCAATTGACAGATGAGGAAGAGATTAAAGAATTAGTAAATCAGGGGAAGGCTACTTTTTATATTGGTTTTGATCCAACAGCAGATAGCCTTCATGTTGGTCACTTTATGGCACTTTGCCTGATGAAGAGATTGCAGATGGCAGGGAATAAGCCAATTGCTTTGATTGGTGGGGCAACGGCTATGATTGGTGACCCGTCGGGTCGTAATGACATGCGTTCCATGATGACCAAGGAACAAATTGATCACAACTGCGAGTGTTTCAAACAGCAGATGAGTAAGTTCATCGACTTTTCAGAGGATAAAGCGTTGATGGTAAACAATGCTGATTGGCTTTTAGAGCTTAATTATGTGGAGGTACTTCGTGAAGTTGGATCTTGCTTTAGTGTAAATCGTATGCTAGCAGCAGATTGTTACAAACAGAGAATGGAGAAAGGGCTAACCTTTCTTGAGTTTAATTACATGATTATGCAAAGCTATGATTTCTATGCATTATTCCAAAAATATGGCTGTAACATGCAATTTGGTGGAGACGACCAATGGAGCAATATGCTTGGTGGAACAGAGCTTATCCGTAGAAAATTGGGAAAAGATGCATATGCAATGACCATCACCCTACTTCTGAATTCAGAAGGAAAGAAAATGGGTAAAACGCAAAACGGTGCTGTGTGGCTTGATCCAGCAAAAACATCCCCATTTGAATTCTTCCAATACTGGAGAAATGTCGCAGATGCAGACGTACTAAAATGTCTCAAAATGCTTACATTCTTGCCAATCGAAGAGATCGAAACCATGGAGGCGTGGGAAGGCAGTCAGCTCAATGAAGCCAAAGAAATCCTTGCGTTTGAGTTGACCAAACTTGTACATGGCGAAGAAGAAGCGACTGCGGCAAAAGAAAGTGCAAGAGCGCTGTTCTCATCTGGTAATGCGGATAATATGCCAACGGTTACATTAGGCGATGAAGATTTTGAGAATGGTGAAATCGATATTTTAACCATGCTCGTGAAAGCAGACCTTGTGGCTTCTAAATCCGAAGCAAGAAGAGCTGTAGAACAAGGCGGTGTAACGCTAGATCAGGATAAAGTAACGGATATCAAAGCAGTATTTGCAAAAGCAATTTTAGAAGGAGACGGAGTCATCCTAAAGAGAGGCAAGAAGAATTTTAAAAGAGTGAATGCATAATAAAATAGTTTATGTCCATGTCCCCAAAATCATAGGGACATGGACATTTTT
>CAZWNX010000185.1:0-1663 GCA_964635395.1 uncultured Lachnospiraceae bacterium | reverse complement strand
CCAATGCAACCACTACACTCCATACTGCAACATACTTTATAATCCCTTTTTTCACACTCACTGTAGCACCCCTTTTAACCTGCAAAAAATAATCCTTCAAATAAATCCCATGGATAATAGGTATTACTTTTTACTCCAAACCCAATACAATTCGACTCGCTAATCCTCAAATAGCCTTTTTCACCCGATTTGACATCACGAATTCGAACCCAGTCCTTATCGTTTGTTCCCTCGACAACAATCTCATCCCGGGCGTTTAGAGTAATTCCTCCATTCATACATGCTTCATCCGAAAAAAGAGTGATCTCTTGGAGTACTTTTGCATTCGTATTATGCTCGTAAAAATCTTTAGGAATTTCTTGCACACTTTTATTTTCATAGCTATAGTTTCTAGTTATGATCATGGTTTGAAAGAATTGGGATAAGGTTTTGGCTTCAATTTGTCCATCTTTCATCTCAATTTCATTCGAAGGTATTTCTCCCACTTTTACCAATGATTTGCCATCATATTCATAGATATAAGTCATTTGAGCATCGCTATATCCGTATTGATGCACCATTAATTGAATTGTTTTTTGATTCAAGCTAATTGCTTCGATGCTTGGTCGCACACCAATTCCTTGCTCACTGTCAATCTTTGCATCGCCAACTTTCAATGTGAAGTTGTCATAATCACCGTCTAAATCCACGCCATTATCAGTTCCATTATCAGTTCCATTATTTGCTCTTAAGAGAATTCTATCGCCTTCTCCGTCTTGATTTAAATCAAGTATATCATCCGTCATTAGAATTGCTTTTTCTCCATTTAAAATACTCTGTTCTGTTATTTTTCTCGTTTCTACAAAAACATAATCATCATAACTTAAATCATTTTTATTGGTAATATCATCCGTCCAAAATCCTATCCAAGTGGTTGTATCCGCTGTCTTTACTCCCACTCGCAAATAAGCCGTCAGCGAATCCGTAAATCGTATAGTATCATCATATATAACCTCTGCATCCTCTTGAAGTAATTCAGGGCTAAGACTTCCAGAATATAACCGCACCTCAGTTCCAGACGCATCCGTGAACACAAATGAATAGCAATTCATATCTCTCATCTTTATTGGTTCAGCTTTTTTTACTGTTTCAAATGCATTCCAATCACTTCTAAGTTCTAGCGTTTCTAAATCAACACAATATAGTTGTCCGCTTATATCGGGAACATTCAAAACTTCTTCTTCATCTTTTGTCTTTGTTTGCGGCAAAATAATATAGAGTTCATCCTTCATTGTTGTCATATTACGATCAATTTTTACAATTGGATCCTCATCACTCAAATCATAATTTAGTGCAAACTCCTTGATTTGTTCGCCACTCTTAACAATTACTTTTTGATCGTTTATTTGATCCGTTGGTAGAATGCTCACTTCAATACCATTATCAAACGAATACTCATAGGACTTTTCGTTCTCTCGTTTTGTTTGACTACTCTCTTGCTTCCCAGTAAAGGTACAAGCAATCAAACACATTGCAAGAATCACCGCAACCAAACTTCCAACAATTAATTTTCTTGGCTTTTTAATCAGTAACTGAATTCTTTCTTTGGTACTTTTAGGATCGGATGACATCGTTGTTGTTAGTTGAAACAAGGATTCTTTTTTCTGACACAATTCCATCATCT
>CAZWNX010000184.1:0-1820 GCA_964635395.1 uncultured Lachnospiraceae bacterium | reverse complement strand
ATGATGGAAGAAACTTTAATGAATGGGCTTTTGGACACGGGTTCGACTCCCGTCTGCTCCACTTGAATCAGAAGCAACGAACCCTTATCCGATTGCACGGATAGGGATGTGTAGAACTTGTTTTGGAATCATAATTGATTTAAACCAGTTCGATGATGCTGATGATGGAAAAGAATGCTAAGACAAACTGTATTCCACAGTTGAGTACAGAAAATGAAATGGTCGTCTTAGAAGCGTTCAAGCACTTTAATATTATCTAATAATATATGCCTAACCGAGATTAGTTTCTTGGTTAGGCATTTGTGTATTCCCTTAATCATTCCTAGTGCTGAGATCAATGCGACTTATGTAGAGATTAAGAATTATGTGTTGAAAGAGCATGGACTTAAGGTTTTAATTTGTATTACACAGATAAAACGGAATCCTGAAGAGAAGAAGGCTATAGTGGATGCAATGAAGCATTTGAGATGGTTTAGTAGAATTGTTAAGTAAAAAATGATAAAATAATTTTAAATGAAAAAACGAATATGGAAGAAAAGCTTCTAGGTGGAGTTTTAGAGAATAGTTATATAATTGAAAGGTAGGTCAATCTATGGGATTCTGGATTTTCATGGTTGTAGGGCTTCTAATTACACCGCTAACAATGATAGGATTTGGAAAATGCTTTATCAAGTCGGCACCAAAAGAAATTAACATGGGGTTTGGATATCGAACTTCGATGTCTATGAAAAACAAGGAAACTTGGCAGTTTGCACATAATTATTGCGGGAAACTATGGTATAATGCTGGGAAAATCTTATTATTATCTGTACTTACGATGGTTTTTGTAATTGGAAAAGATATTGACACTATCGGCAATCTGGGTTTAATTATTATGGTTGTCCAAATGTTTTTTTTAATTTGTCCTATTTTTCCTACGGAAAGAGCATTGAAGAAAAACTTTGACAAAAATGGGAATCGTAGATAATGAGCATACCTTATAGAAGTATTATCATGAGGAAATGAAATCCGTATGGATTGATATTCAGAAATCGGATGGACAATTCGGAGATTATTCCGATGCTCTATGATTTGAAAAAGGAGCATAAAATATGGCGATATGGCAAGTTGATTGTTATATAGTTCCTAAGGAGAGAGCAATAATAGATTATATTTTGGATGAGAGTATTTATTCTTGGGAAATGAGCAACAGATCTTGGAGCAATATTGATTTTTTGGAAAGCCCTATGAGTTAGGGTAGTTGTCACCAACCCCTCATATGGGCATGGCAAATATCGTAGAAGGACTGTATTTTGTCAAAACGTTTCCTAAAAAAATGTATGATTGTAGTTTTCCGCAAGAACAGATTTGCGCTTTGAATAAAAAATTTAATTTAGCAAAACAATTAAAAACAAATAAAAAACAAATTAGGAATGGGAGAAGTAGAAAAATGGCAACATATAAAGAACGTTACCTAGCCGGAGAAATTGAATTTGAAGAAATAGACGAATACTCTAATCAATGGGGAAAGAGTGATGATGAAAGGACTTTAGCGCAATATCTTGGACTAAATGCAGAGGAAGAAGATACATGGGTTAGTATAAGCGAAGAGGCTTTAAAAGGTCTTTTAGACAAGCAACGAAAGAAATGATTCAGTTGGTATAACAATAATATTTCAATAAGCCGGTGTGTTTAACTGAGGAAAAACTGAAGTGTGTGAAGTTGAGGCAAGATTTTGAGCTTAAAGAAAAGGATGTGCTTAGGTTCATATACAGTTTTGCAGGAGATTTAAACGATGTGAATAAAAGAACAGAAATTCTTGACTTATTCGTTGATAAGAT
>CAZWNX010000183.1:0-1900 GCA_964635395.1 uncultured Lachnospiraceae bacterium | reverse complement strand
AGAAAATGAACGAAACTTATCTTTATAGGAAACACCTTCGCGAGCCACTAAAATTTTTTCTTATGATAGAACTTATATTGGTCCTTAGCTTAACAATTGGATATTTTGGAACAATAATTGCTTTACGTGTTCCCATTACGCTAACAATATTTGTCGTCTATGTTTTTGCACTCATTGGACTCTCGCTCATGGTTGCGTTGGAATTAGTCTTAATTTATTTCATTTTGTATAAACGTTTCAAGTCTATCTCCGTATTACTCAAAGAGGAAGGACTCATCTATACAAACAAAAATGATACGCAAATTATTCTTTATACGGATATTGAAAAACTAGAGTTCCCATCTATCAAGTACATGGGTGGTTTTATGAAAATACGATATAAAGGTAAAACCATCTTAATAACAGTTGTTCTAGAAAATATTGGCGGACTACTAGTATCCTTAAAATCAAAACTGGATGAAAACAACATGTCCCATGTTTATCACGAGAAAAAGTTCAATTCGTTTCTTAAAACTGCAGTATTTGCAGATGATAGCTGGGATCGTATCTATCGCAATGTAAAAGTCCAGCTACTAACACACGCATTATGCACCGTACTTACGCTTATCATTCTCACATTCAACAACTTGGGGGCTTTAAATTTAATTGTAATTTCCGCAAGCCTTATTGCACCGCTAATGGGCTATCTCCTAAGCGAATTGATGTTCTTAATCAATGGAAGAAAACGTATTTGTTTAACACCTCTATTGATAACACCAAGGAATGTACAATACGAGACAAAGCTATTTCGTATACTTATTATAGGGTTTTCTATCGCTCACTTATTGATTACTCTCATTGTAAGTTTTCTGTTTAATATTTTATAGTTCTGATCATATACCCTATAAAAGAAACGGCCCAACATCATGCGAGCCGTTTCTTTTGACTATTCGCATAGTCACATACTTTTTTCTATTTTGTTAATATTTGTTCTTTCACATCAATAGCAATCTGCGAAGCAGTAAGATGATTCTTTTCAAGAACATCCTGCACATCGTAGCGATCTAAAAACTCTTTTTTCAAGCCGTAGTTCATTACTCTCATGTCAGTAGGTCCATAAAATCTTGCGATCTTTTCACCAAATCCCCCATCAAGAACACCATCTTCCAACGTAATTACGAACTCATGATTTTCGATTAAGGAATGTAATAATGCCTCATCCAGACCCGTAATATAGTATGGATTAATCACCGTAGCGTTGATATTCAGGCTTTCTTTAATTTGCTTCGCGGCTTCCTGCGCAAGTGTGTAGAACGTCCCTAGTCCAATGATTGCAACCTTTTCTCCATGCTCACTTACTTCATATACATTCAATTTCCCAAAATCTTTTTGTATCACCTCTGGCTTAGAAATCATGTCCCCGCCTGGAAGTCGAATTGCCACTGGGTAATCACTTTGTTCAATGCTCCAGTCAAGCATTGTCAGATATTCCTCTTTCGTTGTTGGCGCCAAATATACTAAATTTGGAATATTTGCCATCATAGGAATATCAAAGATTCCCAAATGTGTCACATCATTCATTCCATGTACTGATGCCTGATATGTAATAATGGTTGCAGGACTATTATTAATACATAAATCCTGTGAAAGCTGATCATAAGTTCTTTGAACAAAGGTGCTGTACACTCCAAATACCGGTTTACCGCCTCCTGTTGCTATTCCAGAAGCGATAGCTACTGCCGTTTCTTCTGCAATTCCAACATCAATAAATTGCTTCCCTACCTGTTCTCGAAGGTTTTTTGTAAATCCAAGTACACCCGGTGTTCCAGCTGTAATCGCAACGACTTTGTCATCTCGTTTCATTTTTTCAAGTAGATATTCTGCCGTTATACTAGAATAATCTTCACCAAAATGGATTCTG
>CAZWNX010000182.1:0-1911 GCA_964635395.1 uncultured Lachnospiraceae bacterium | reverse complement strand
TTTTCGCTTTGTTCGCTGTCTCTTGTCCGACAGGCAACTTTGATATAATATCATGTGCCGGTTATAAAGTCAAGAAGTTTTTTTAATTATTTTACAGCTACTCTTTGCTTCGATTTTACTCGCTCCACTTGTTAACTCATTTATAAATTAACGGTGGAGTTATATTGTATCATTGTTTCCACTAACTGTCAATTGTTATTTTGTGTTAGTTGCAAGTTCTTCTAATTAATCAGATCACTTGCGAAAAAAAAGAAATCTCAACCAAGTCAAGATTGCTTCATTTAGGAAACATAACGGAGAAAGAGGGATTTGAACCCGGGAGTTTGACACTTGCATATAGAACAAATCGCTAAAAGCCTGGTAATGGCTTTATTTTTTTGCAAATTTATTCATTTTTATATAGCGTAATGTGTCATAATGTGTTATAATATAGGTGTGTTGGAGGTGCTTATATGCGATTGCAAATGGTCAATTCAAAGAATGCAACATCCTTATATATTATTAAATCTGTACGTATTGACGGCAAAAATACATCAAAAGTTGTCGAAAAGTTAGGTACACTTGAAGATTTGTCCAAAATACATAGCGATCCCATCGCTTGGGGAAAATCATATGCTGAAGAACTAACGCTACGTGATAAAGCTGGGAAAGAAGAAGTTATCGTAAAATATAGACCGTCTAATCAAATATCTAAAAATACGAATTATTCTTTCAATGGGGGGTATCTATTTCTCCAACAGATTTATCACGAATTGAAACTTCATCAGATATGTGATGATATCGCTTCTCGTTATAAGTTTACCTTTCATCTCGATTCTATTCTTTCAAGATTAGTATATGGTAGAATTATTTTCCCGACGTCTAAACTTGGCACGTTTCAATTGGCTGAAAAATTTATGGAACAACCCGCTTTTGATATTCAGCATATCTATCGTGGACTTGGGGTAATTGCACAAGAAACAGACTTCATTCAATCCGAATTATATAAAAACAGCCTCGCTCTATCAAAACGCAATGATAAGATTCTTTACTATGACTGTACGAACTATTTCTTTGAAATTGAGCAGGCCGAAGGATTGAAGCAATATGGCCCATCCAAAGAACATCGCCCAAATCCAATCGTAGAAATGGGACTATTTATGGATGGCGATGGTATTCCGCTAGCATTCAGCATCCATAGTGGAAATACCAATGAGCAAACAACGCTTCTCCCCTTGGAACAAACAATCATGAAGGATTTTGAGCTTTCAAAGTTTGTGGTTTGTACCGATGCAGGGCTTTCTTCTACAAACAACCGTAAATTTAATAATAAAGGGGATCGTGCTTTTATTACTACTCAGTCCGTTAAAAAGTTAAAAAAACACCTAAAAACGTGGGCCCTTTCAGACACCGGATGGCTATTATCAGGCGATCCATCAAAGAAGGAATATAACTTAACAGAACTCAATTCTAATGAAGATGGGACTTCAAAATATCAAATCGCTACCTTTTACAAAGAGCGCTGGATTAAGGAGGATGGCTTAGAACAAAAACTCATTGTTACGTTTTCCTTAAAGTACAAGGATTATCAACGTCAGATTCGAAGCAGACAAATAGAACGCGCTAAGAAACTCATTGAAACCAACCCAGATGCTATAAAGAAATGCAATCAAAATGATTACAAACGGTTTGTAAAAAACACAAGCGTTACACAAGACGGTGAGATCGCTAGTCTTGATGTATTGGATATCAATCTGGATGTAATTGCAAAAGAAGAACTGTATGATGGATTTTATGCTGTTTGTACAAACCTGGAAGATGATGCTACTGAGATTGCAAAAATAAACCATAATCGTTGGGAAATAGAAGAATGTTTTAGACTTATGAAAACCGACTTTAAAGCAAGACCTGTATATTTAAAAAGAGATGACC
>CAZWNX010000181.1:0-2069 GCA_964635395.1 uncultured Lachnospiraceae bacterium | reverse complement strand
AAAGAAAATAAATCAAAAGGAACTCGCTGAGAGATTAGATAAATCTGAACGTACCATACAAAAATACGAGGCGGGTGAAATCGATTTTTCCATCTCTACAATCAAATCCATCGCCAACGAACTTGATATTCCTTGGCAAGAATTATTAGGTATTCAGACCCCAACTATTTCTCTTATAGATGGGAACGAACCTGATCATTCTTATCTATTCAATACATTAGGCGATGTAATAAATGCACTATTTGAAATTACCAAAATCAAAGACTTATCGTTTGATCTTTCTAACACAAAACCACCAGAGAATCCTAATTGGACATCTTCTCTTGTTGTAGATGGTAAATCTGATGCAAAATATAATACTGATTTATGCTTATTCATGGAAAATTGGATGACTAAGTTGAATCTTCTTCAATCTCAAAAAATGACAGAAGAAAACTACAGTGATTGGAAAAAAGAAATGATTGCCTATTACTCAGATAGTTATTTTTCGAATCTGTCGTCGCAGTTAATCAAGGAGAAACGAGAAAGAGAAGGCAAAAAAGATACTTCTATACAAAAAATCCACTTTATAAAAGTAGATAACGAAAACTAAACGTTACAAAAAAATAGCTCCAATGCAAAATCTTTTCGCAAAAAGAAAATACATCGGAGCTGAAGTGATCTAACCTAAACGGCTATTATAATCACCCTAGACAAGTAGATTATATCATAGCCTTTAGATAAATGCATTGCGAAATTAAATAAAGGAGATGATTTTATGCCAGCTTACAAAGACAACAAAACCAGTAAGTGGTACACCAAGTTCTATTACAAGGACTGGCAAGGTAACAACAGACAAAAGTGGAAACGAGGCTTCACCACCAAAAAGGAAGCCCTCGCATTTGAGCGAGACTTTCTAGAAAAGCAATCAGCTAATCCCGATATGACCTTTCAGGCTCTTTATGAAATTTATATGGAAGATATGTCAGGCAGGCTCAAAGAAACTAGTATCCAACACAAACGAAACATTTACGAAACAAAGATTCTTCCCTTCTTTGGCAAAATACCTATCAATGAAATTAAAGCAACGGACATTCGAAGATGGCAGACTCATATTATGAGAGATGCTCATGAGTACAAAGACACCTATCTTAAGTCCATTAATAATCAGCTTAGTTGCATTATGAATTATGCCAAACGCTTTTATGACCTTAACACAGATCCTTGTGGCAAGGCAGGTAGTATGGGAAAGAGCAATGCCGAAGAAATGGAATTCTGGACACTGGATGAATTTCTTGCTTTTCGAGATGCAATCAAAGACAAACCCGTATCGTATATGTGTTTTGAAATTCTCTATTGGACAGGTATTCGAGAAGGTGAATTACTGGCATTGACAGCAGAAGATATTAATCTTACAGAAAAGAGTATTCGTATTAACAAGACCTACTCTCGTAGTAATGGAAAAGATGTTATTACTACTCCTAAAACCAAGAAAAGCAAGCGTAGTGTTCCAATTCCAGACTTTCTATTCCAAGAAGTAAAGGATTACATGGACAGACAGTATATGCTTAATCCAAAGAGCAGATTGTTTCCTTTCACTAAATCATTTCTTGCACATGAAATGAAACGAGGCTGCAAAGCTTGCGGTGTTAAAAAAATACGAATTCATGATGTAAGACATTCCCATGCTTCCCTTCTTATCAATGAAGGCTACAACGCACTCGTGATTGCTGACAGACTTGGACATGAGAAAGTATCTACAACATTAAACACTTACTCGCACATGTTTCCACACAAACAAAAAGAATTGGTTGATAAACTTCAAAATCTAGGTGAAACAGCAATTCCAACACCACCTACACCAACCGGTCTTTTTCCAAAAGAAAAAGCACCTGGAAAAGTAATCCAAATGCCAATTCGAAACATTATTTAACCATTTTGTTGATATCAACAAGATGCTATTAACATCAATTTTGCAGACAGTATCTGCAAAATCTTATCAACTGATAACTTGTTTTCTACTAATATCTAAAAGAATGAAGAATAATGCGTAGTAGCAAAGTAGTAGCAGAGACAAAAGAAAAGTCCGG
>CAZWNX010000180.1:0-2098 GCA_964635395.1 uncultured Lachnospiraceae bacterium | reverse complement strand
TTATGAAAAAGAACCAATAAAATGAACCTATAAAAAAGGTTGCAGAGGTGGGTAATCAGTCTTCACAGTCAGATTGCTAGTTATCCTATGGAAGGAATCTTGTGGGAGGAGTTGACCAAGGCCTGCACGCAACAAACGGGTAAAACATTGAATATGAAATCAATGAAATCTGCAATCGCTATGGCAATCTACCATGATCAAAGTGAATCCTCAGAAACGATTGAAGTAGAGGTTTTGCTTACACTTGATGGAGAATATACAGCGTTTCAACAAGAATATGAATTGGATGGAAGAAAAGCGGTTCTAAGCATTCGTCAATTGGAGAATATGGAGGTAGCTTCCGTGATTTTTGAAGGAAGTTATTCACAAATTTCTAAAATCAATCTCTCAGTCGCAGATTGGTTAGAGAGGAATCAATTAGCGATTGTTGGCCCATCATTTTGTATCTATCATCGTTCGCCAGAAAATTGTGTGGAAGAGCAAAAGTTTGTAACACAGATTTGCTTTCCGATTCGGGGATAGAAAATAGATAATGCAACCGCATTGAGAACGATATTGCCATCTGTGAACCTGATAATCTTTGTCGTTTAGATGCAATTTGATCAATCAGAAGAATCATCAGTTTTAGTTAATTCAATTGGTCAGTTAAAAGAGGCGTCAGGAGGTAATCTTTCAGACACTGCAGCAACATTATATCAAGGTATGATAGGTGGAATGGCTGCCAGAATTAACAGGTAACATAGAAATCGCCTCCAATCGAAAATTATCTTATAAACAAGAGCGCGAGGTGGCCATTTTTCGATGAAATTGTCAAGTGATTTTTGATAAAAAATGGTGGATTTTAATAAAAAAGGAATCCGAAAACCTTGATTTTACGGGCTTAGAGATTACGAGAGACTATTATAATAATAGGAGGGAATTTATGGAAAACAAAAGAAATAAAAGATTTATTTTCTTGGGATTAGTTGTAGTAGTAATTGCCATTTTAATATTTTGGAATAAAATTGGTATAATTAAAGAGACCGATTCAAATATAGAAAAAAGTGAAGCCTATGATAAAGTAACTAAAATTTTGCATGACTATGATCAAAATATAGAAAATTTTGCAACAATAGCAGTTTGTGTTGATAGTAGATTACTAAATGATGTCGATTCAAAGGGGGATCAATCCTGGAAATTTATTTTGTATGATTCTTCCAAAAATTTAATGGAAGAAATAGAACAATCAGTATATGTTGCATCTGTTGATTTATCTGGTAAAGTTGAGTATGTCGGGCAAGGTCAGATTTTAAATAGTTTATTGAAGACAAATATAGAACAGAATGGAAAAACGATAAAAGTCGAATCAAGTAATTCATTTGCACTTCCAAATCTAACACAAATGTATCTTTTTAGATCAAATTCTACTCGTTATTTTAATAGAGTTGATTGTATTGAAAAAGATGAAATTGAGCGAATTGAGGTATATGACATTAATCTTTCAAACAAATCCAAAATGCTTGAAAAAACAGTTTCTGTCAAAAACAATTATTTTTTGCTTGATATGATTGCTGATGGTAACTCTTATGAGTGGACACAGGAAAAGGGGTGGATAAATAAAAAAAGTGGCAAAGAAGTGCAAGTAGATACATACACGTGGGAAATTCTAGAAAAATAGCTTTGCTTAGAAGTATCTTTTAGTCTCATTCCAATAAATAAATTCGTGTATTTAGGAATAAAAGGCGTTATTTTGGAAATGATTTTTTTGTTCCCAAAGCGGTCCAAGAGGTTGTAGCAGCAATTCATCATTACAAATGTAACAGGGGAATGGTAATAACAAATTCTGTTTATACATCAAATGCGACCCATTTAGCAAAAGACTGTAATATTGAGTTATGGGATCGTAAAAAGATAACAGAAGTATTCCAAATTAAATAATGAAAATTCTAGTACAAAGCACTTTTTGATTATATATAATAAATTTTACTTATTTTTTATAGATTACTATTTATTGTTCTTATGGAAAACATTTTAAGGAGGTGTATTGTAAGCGCTCTTTAAGATCGCTTACAATTTATCCTATTGACCCTCGTATTGTGCGAGGGTTTATTCTTTTCTT
>CAZWNX010000179.1:0-2100 GCA_964635395.1 uncultured Lachnospiraceae bacterium | reverse complement strand
AGTATACTACTCATTTTTTCATATTACAACCAATACTCATATCTGCAAGCTATACTTCTGTTTAACGATATATCATTTTCAGTGGGTCCTTCAACGCGCCTAAATTCTGTGGTATAAAATCAGAAATCCAAAATAATCCAACGAAAACAAGGAAACCGGTTTGAGTGACAACCGGTCCGAAAATTCTACCACAATGGTCTATCTAATATTGCAACTGTATCATTGCGATTTTTTCATCTGCACCAAACATAATTGAGATTTCTTGTCTCTTTTCATCATCTGCTTTATACTTCCACACTTTATGGATATTAGAATCTTTACCTTGTAAATCCTTTTCCTTTGTAGGCTCTCCCATAATCGCTTCGACCTCCTCCATTGTCATTCCCAATCCAACACCATTCGCAAGATAAATATCAGAAGCAGATTTAATTGCACCACTTGATTGATCCGGATTATTGACTATATAGATGCGTATAATATCACATTTTTCTACAGATTTTTTTACTTTTGAATTATTCTGAACATAAACATCGTAAACACCAATGGATCCATCTTGGGCAACAAGCATAATTGGAGATACGTCTCCAGCTTCTAAACGATTTGCATTTACTAAGGTACTAGAAATTATTTCTTTTTTAAATCCTAAATCAAGTAAATCATCCAAAGTCATATTGTCTACATCTTTTACTCTCACACCATGCATGATTACTTGCATATCTTTCCAATCATCTGAATCTGGTACTGTGGAGGTTTGTTCATCTTCTCCACATCCAGACATCATATCGAGTGCAAAGGATGCAATTCTCATGTATTTGAAATGATTTCCCCATGGATTTATCAACGCTTAAAGAAGTTCCTTCATCCATACATTTTAGAGAATTCATTCGTGCTTCAAACGTTTCCATATCAATAAGTTTATACCTTTTTTGAATCAATTTCTTACCAATAGAATAAACACCATTTGCATTAAATAGTCCTGCTGAGGTCGAAAATACAATTGATATTTTCATCGTTCTACTCCTTGGATTTCTTTAATGCTGGACACAACGTGTAATTTGAAAACCAAAAGCAGGTTTTACAGCAAAAACAGGATTGATAATCTGCCTTATCAATCGAATGCGAAAGGAATAAATGGTCCGCCAAAAATGGTTTCCCATATGCTACAAAATCACATAGTCCCTTGTCAAGTAGTGTGTTCCCTCGGTTAACCGTTCGTATATCATTGACTACAATTACTGGAATGTTAACATGCTTTTTTATTTCTTTTCCAGAAAATACGATTGAATTGTATTGGAAGTTTTCAGGCACTTTAATTTGTTCACTAGCAGGAATGCCCGAAGACACATGTAGCATTTCTACGCCCAGCGCTTCTAGTGCCTGAGCCGTTTGAATGTCCATAGTTCCATCGCCACTTAATCCCATTCGATAAGATACTATAAAATCTTCGTCAAGAAAGCTACCGATTTTAGCTATGATATTACGTACAAGATACAACCTGCCTTCTAGGTCTCCCCCATAGTTGTCCGTTCTTTCATTTGCTATTACAGATGCAAACATATTCAGGAAATAGCCATGCGCTCCATGTAGTTCGATACCATCGCAACCTGCAACTTTACACAGATGTGCAGCTTTCGCAAACTCATCCGTGATTTCTTCTAGTTCTTTTGCAGTAAGCATATTTATAGATTCACCATTTTGATGACCATCACTTGGGTATGCCAACTGCACAAATAGTTTCGTACCATGTTCATGGCATGCTGAAGCTATATCACAAAGATTGTCTACGTGCTCATTGTCATAAATACTTGCTCCACCAGCGTTTTGACACTTTTTCGTAACCGACATGGACTGGCTAATCATCAGTCCCATACCATTTTTCGCTCGATCCAGATAGTGTTGTTTCAACGTGTTACTCATTACTCCTGACGGAAGTTGTGGCATTCCAAATGGTACCATTGGCGCCATAACCACTCTATTTTGAAACAAAACGTTTTTTATTTTATATGGTTCCATAATTCTCATAAAATTGTCCTCCTACTGCGCACTGTTCTTATATAGTGCCCCTCTTGAACTGCCGCGAACGTTGCAACTACGCAAATA
>CAZWNX010000178.1:0-2121 GCA_964635395.1 uncultured Lachnospiraceae bacterium | reverse complement strand
GGAATTAGTAAAAACCAATGAGCTGAGGTATAAAACTATGAAGTATGACTATTTAATTGTTGGAGCGGGTTTGTTTGGAGCTGTATTTGCGAATGAAATGACAAAGTGTGGAAAAACCTGCTTGGTGATTGAACAGCGGGATCATATTGCAGGAAATATTTATACACAGGAAAAGAATGGAATACAAGTACATAAATATGGTGCACATATTTTTCATACATCAAACAAGCAAATATGGGATTATGTAAATTGTTTTGCAACGTTTAACCATTATCAAAATTCACCAATTGCCATTTATAAGGATGAATTATATAATCTTCCATTTAATATGAATACATTTAGCAAAATGTGGAATATTAAGACGCCCGACCAGGCAAAAGAAATTATTGCAAAGCAAATTGAGCAGGCGGGCATTGTAGAACCTAAAAATCTGGAGGAACAGGCCATTTCGTTGGTAGGCACCGATGTGTACACAAAATTAATCAAGGGATATACTAGGAAGCAATGGGGAAGAGATTGCAAGGATTTACCTGCATTTATCATTAAACGACTTCCATTACGATTTACCTATGATAATAATTACTTCAATGATCGCTATCAGGGGATTCCAATCGGAGGGTATACAGCGATTGTTGAGAAGCTACTATCTGATGTTCCGGTTTTACTCAATACGGATTACAAAACCTTTATCCAAAAAAATAAAGAAGATGTATTTCAGGCTGTGGTTTATACGGGAATGATTGATGATTATTACGATTATTGCTATGGAGAACTAGAATACAGAAGTCTTGAGTTTAAAGAGGAGTATTTTGAAAAGATTGATAATTATCAGGGGAATGCTGTAGTAAATTATACGGATGAAGCAATTGAGTATACTCGAATCATAGAGCATAAGCATTTTGAATTTTTGGATAGTGCATGTACAATTATTAGCAAAGAGTATCCGAAAGAATGGACTAAAGGAGATGAACCATATTATCCTGTGAATGATGAGAAAAATGAGAAACTCTACCTAAAATACCAAAAATTAGCAAAACAAGAAGAGAATATATATTTTGGTGGAAGATTAGGGCAATATAAGTATTATGACATGGATAAAGTCATTGAATCGGCACTTTCTCTGGTTGAACAGTTAAGTTGAGAAAAGATGACATGTTTCGTAAGCGTGAAAGAATGGGTTAATGTAGCCCATTCTTTTTTAGATAAAGTTAAAAATATTTATCCAGGTACTTGCAAAATTTCCGCAGAATGCTATAATAACGATTGAAAGTTTGAATGTCAAAGTATTTGATTAACAAATAATTTGCCAAACAAACAAAAATATTTATGAATGTGCATTTTTTATTATAGGAAGGAATTAAAGATGAATTGGGATAGCGCAATTAGTGATTTGAATGTTCGAAGAGAAAAAGCTATGTTAGGCGGTGGACAGTCTAAGATTGATAAGCAGCACAAAAGCGGTAAAATGACTGCACGCGAGCGTATTGACATGCTTTTAGACCAAGATTCTTTTGTGGAGATCAATGCATTTATTGAATCGAGAATTGATGATTTTGATTTAGATAAGAAGAGAGTTCCGGGAGATGGTGTTGTTACTGGATACGGTCTTATTGGTGGAAGACAAGTTTTTGTTGCAAGTGAAGACTTCACGGTAATTGGTGGTACTTTAGGAGAATATCATTCCTACAAAATTTGTGCAATTCAGGATATGGCAATCGAGATGAAGGCGCCCCTAATATGTATCAATGATAGTGGTGGAGCAAGAATAGAAGAGGGTATTTCTTCTTTGAGTGGATATAGTGGAATGTTTCTGCGTCATACGAAAGCATCGGGTGTGATTCCACAGATTGCTGTTATTTTAGGACCTTGTTCTGGAGGAGCGTGCTACGCACCAGCAATATGTGACTATATTTTCATGGTGAAAGATATTTCGAAAATGTTCATTACTGGCCCAAATGTTGTGAAAACGGTAATTAATGAAGAGGTGTCTGTTGAAGAATTGGGTGGAGCGATGGTACATGCTCAAAAATCTGGTGTGTCTCATTTTACATATGAATCTGAGAATGAGTGTTTGATGGGCGTAAGAAAATTATTATCCTATTTACCAAGCAGTAATTTGGA
>CAZWNX010000177.1:0-2135 GCA_964635395.1 uncultured Lachnospiraceae bacterium | reverse complement strand
TTCGATATCTTTTGATTGAAATATTACGAACCAACTTACACACATATGCGCTTAATGGATTCGGACATTGTGGCGGAATTGTATTCCAAGCTGCCAGATAGGCATCATTTAGACACTCTTCGACGTCTTGCTCATTCCTTACAATTCTATACGATATGGATTTACATAAATTTTCATACTTCCTGCTTACGCTTTCAATTGCTTTTTCAGAACGTTCAAAAAACAACTGAATAATCATCTGATCTTCCAAAAAAACACCTCCCTATCTATTAACTACCCCAAAAGGGGTCAAAATTACAATTTTAATCCTACATTTTGAAATTTATTATAACAATTAATCATTGAATTTACATTCACTTTTGTAGTAATCTAAAAAGGTTATATGTATGGGTCATAACATGTATCTCATTATTCAGGAGGAATACCAATATGAAATCCATTATTTCTAATTCTTATCTTAAAAAACTAGATCTAAACGCGGTTCTGCTTTCACTTTACCTTACATTTGTATGGTTCAGTTATTTATTTGTTTTTGTGACTCGAGATAAGTGGTTTCTAATTCTCTTAACTATTTTTCTTGGAATAATTGCTTATTCGATATGCCATTGGGGACTACATTTTATATCAAAAGTTTCTATTGAAAATAAAAAAATACCAAGTACAAAAAGTAAATTACTTGTGCTTGGTATTTCAACTGCTATTTGCTTATCCATTTTAATGATTTGGTTTGTTCAATTTTCACCTGGATCTTTTTCACCAGATTCGATTTCTCAATATGAACAAGCCCTTCACGGAAACTATAGCGATTGGCATCCTGTTTGGCATACAATTCTTTTCTTCACACTTCCACTTAAACTTACTGGTGAAATTGGTTCCATTGTTCTTTTTCAAATCATTTACTTTTCGGCTATCATAGGATATGCAAGTATGACTTTATATAAACATGTAGGAATAAAAGGCTCAATATTAGGAATGTCCTATATTTTACTAAATCCCTATACAGAACTTTTTCTTTTATATCCTTGGAAAGATGTGGGCTTTGCCATCTCATGTATGCTCGCAATGGCTATGATTATTGAAATCTACTTATCAAGCGGAACCTGGTCTAATCTGTGGTGGCGTTGCGTACTGCTAGGTCTTACTCTCACAAATGCAACTCTATTTAGGCACAATGGATTCTTTTTCACTTTACCTGCATTAGTGACACTCGTTTTCATTATGAATAAAAAGCAATGGATGAAAGTTACAATCACATTCGTAGTATGTTTAATCTTGATAAAGGGTCCAATTTACTATGCTTTGAATGTTGAATCTCCTAGCAGCAGAGTATCTGAAGGTGTCGGATTACCTTTAACAATAATCGGTAATGTGGCAAAAGAAACGCCAGAAGTGTTTGATCGTGACACATTATCTGTAATATATAAGATTGCTTCTAAAGAAGATTGGCAAAACATTTATATCTGCGGAAATTTCAACTCCATTAAGTGGCAGGGTGCAAATCTTTCATTTGTTGATAAAACTAGCTTATCTAAAATCCTTGAGATTACTACGGAATGCTTCATTCAATCACCAAAATCTTCCCTTATTGCGTTCTTTTCTTTAACAGATATGGTTTATGGAATTGAAACTGGATTAGAAGGTGATATTAGCTTAGAAATGGCGAATAATGATTACGGAATAACCTACAGTGGAGCTATGAACCCAGACTTGTCTTCTTTCATGAGTAATTACCATTTATTGATGTCTCAAACCATATTTAAATATTTACGAAGCATTGGTGTTTCTATGATTATTATGCTTTATTTCCTGCTTGGAACATCCAATTTGAAAGTATGGGAAGATTGGAAAAAATTAGCTCTCTGTTTACCTATATTTACCTATAACTTTGGAACAATGCTCTTGTTATCGGGACCAGATTCAAGATTTTTTTATGTGAGCTTTTTAATCTGCCCTTTGGTCGTTTGCCTCGCAATATGTAAGAGAAAAGAGCAAGTAGATAGAGTCGATAAATAATTATAACGCTGATATTGAATTTTGCAAAGATTCTTCAAAACTTGAACACAGTCCTATTTCTTTCAGCATTTCAACAAAACCATTGATTCTAGAATAATCCATTTCAATCTGTTTCTCTTGCA
>CAZWNX010000176.1:0-2221 GCA_964635395.1 uncultured Lachnospiraceae bacterium | reverse complement strand
AACACCAGGCGGCGTTGTAAAAAAAGGCGATGTTGTGAAAGCTGTAGTTGTACGTTCCGTTAAAGGCGCTCGTCGTAAAGACGGTTCTTATATTAAGTTTGATGAAAATGCTGCTGTAATTATTAAAGATGATAAGAATCCAAAGGGAACTCGTATTTTTGGACCAGTAGCAAGAGAGCTTCGTGAAAAACAATTTATGAAAATTGTATCACTTGCTCCAGAAGTATTATAGGAGGTGCCGTATGTCAACAATGAAAATTAAAAAAGGTGATACGATTAAAGTAATCGCTGGAAAAGACAAAGACAAAGAAGGAAAAGTAATCTCCGTAGATCCTAAAAATAGCAAGGTATTAGTTGAAGGGGTTAACGTGATCACAAAACACGCAAAACCTTCTGCTGCAAATCAAGAAGGTGGAATCATCCAAAGAGAAGCAGCAATTGATATTTCCAATGTAATGTACTTACATAAAGGAAAACCTACTAGAGTTGGATTTAAGATGGAGAAAGATAAAAAAGTTCGTATTGCAAAATCGACCGGTGAAGCAATCGACTAATCTATGAGAGGAGGTCTAGAACGTTGAGTAGACTCAAAGAAATTTACAAAAGCGAGATCAGTGAAGCAATGATCAAGAAGTTTGGTTATAAAAATGTTATGGAAGTTCCAAAGATTGATAAAGTTGTAATCAACATGGGAGTTGGAGAAGCAAAGGATAACGCGAAAGTATTAGAAATGGCTGCAAAAGATCTTGAAATTATTACAGGACAAAAGCCAGTTCTTACAAAAGCAAAAAACTCTATTGCAAACTTTAAGTTAAGAGAAGGAATGCCTATCGGATGTAAGGTAACTCTTCGTGGAGAAAGAATGTATGAGTTTTTAGATCGTCTTATTAATCTTGCTTTACCACGTGTGCGTGACTTTAGAGGTGTAAACCCAAATGCATTTGACGGAAGAGGAAATTATGCTCTTGGAGTAAAAGAACAAATCATTTTCCCTGAAATCGAGTATGATAAAGTTGATAAAGTAAGAGGTATGGATATTATCATCGTTACAACTGCAAACACGGATGAAGAAAGTCGTGAATTATTAAGACTTTTCAATATGCCATTCGAAAAATAGAGGAGGTAAATTCATGGCTAAGACAGCAATGAAGGTGAAACAACAACGTGAACAAAAATTCTCTACTAGAGAATATAACCGTTGTAGAATCTGTGGTCGTCCACATGCTTACTTAAGAAAATACGGAATTTGCAGAATTTGCTTCCGTGAATTGGCTTATAAAGGACAGATTCCAGGTGTTAGAAAAGCTAGCTGGTAAGATGAAATCATACCAGTGTGGTAAAAGTTGATAGTATGAAAGAAGGAGGCATTTACAAATGACAATGAGCGATCCAATTGCAGATATGCTTACAAGAATCCGTAATGCAAATACTGCAAAGCATGATACTGTGGATATTCCATCTTCAAAAATGAAGATTGCGATTGCAAATATTTTATTAGATGAAGGATATATTCTAAAATACGATTTAGTAGATGAAGGAAACTTCAAAGTAATTCGTGTTTCATTAAAATATGGTGCAGATAAAAATGAGAAAATCATTACGGGCATTAAAAGAATTTCAAAACCTGGTCTTCGTGTTTATGCAAACAGAGAAGAACTTCCAAAAGTACTTGGAGGTCTTGGAGTTGCAATTATTTCCACAAACCAAGGTGTAGTTACAGATAAAGAAGCTCGCAAATTAAATGTAGGTGGAGAAGTACTTGCGTTTGTTTGGTAATAATTCAATAAGAATGTAAAATCATAGGAGGTACGGGCATGTCGCGTATAGGAAGAATGCCAATCGCAGTACCAGCAGGCGTTACTGTTGATATTGCAGAAAATAATAAAGTGACTGTTAAAGGTCCAAAAGGAACACTTGAAAGAGTGCTTCCATCAGAAATGGATATTAAACTTGAAGGTGAGCAAATTCTTGTTACCAGACCAAGTGATCTTAAGAAAATGAAATCATTACATGGTCTTACGAGAACATTAGTGAACAACATGGTTGTTGGTGTTACGCAGGGATATGAAAAGAAATTAGAAGTAAACGGAGTTGGATACAAAGCTCAAAAGCAAGGAAATATGTTAGTGTTATCTTTAGGATATTCACATCCAGTTGAAATGGTTGACCCAGAAGGTGTTGAAACTGTTTTAGAAGGACAAAACGTAATTCTTGTTAAAGG
>CAZWNX010000175.1:0-2277 GCA_964635395.1 uncultured Lachnospiraceae bacterium | reverse complement strand
AACATTTTATTTTAATGTATTGCATATTGAACGATTCAAGTCTTATTGTCTTTATACAAATATAGACTTTTGTTATTATAATGCTATAATATAACTATTCATGAAATTTAATTTGTTTATATATGAAAGGAGTATTCAATGGGATTAATTAGAGCAATTCAAGGGGCAGTCGGAGGCGTAACCGCAGATCAATGGCGTGAGTATTTTTACTGTGATTCTCTTGAAGAGAATGTGTTAATGACAAAAGGAAAGAAGCGCGTAAGTGGTAAGCGCAGTAGCAATACAAGTGCCGAAGACAACATTATAACCAATGGATCTATTATTGCCGTTAATAACGGACAATGTATGATGATTGTTGAGCAAGGAAAAGTGGTTGAGGTCTGTGCTGAGCCTGGTGAATTTGTATATGATTCTTCAAGCGAGCCAAGTATTTTCTTTGGTTCTTTGGGGGATACAATTGTTGATACCTTCAAAACAGTTGGAAAGCGTTTTACCTTTGGTGGTGATACTGCTAAAGATCAGCGCGTTTATTTCTTTAATACCAAAGAAATCATTGGAAATAAATATGGAACAGCAAATCCAATTCCATTTCGTGTGGTTGACAAAAACATTGGGTTGGACATTGAAATTGCACTACGTTGTAATGGAGAATACTCCTATCGCATGATGGACCCACTATTATTCTACACAAATGTATGTGGCAACCAAAATCAGGAATACACAAGAGATCGCATTGATTCTCAATTAAAATCAGAGATTATGAATGCTCTTCAACCTGCTTTTGGTAAAATATCAGAAATGGGAATTCGTTATTATCAAATCGTAAACCATACAACGGAAGTAACAGATGCGCTAAATGAGATTCTATCTGAGAAGTGGATGCAACTTAGAGGACTTGCCATCTTCTCATTTAATCTGAATTCCGTTACAGCACCGGATGAAGATGTTGAAATGATTAAGACATTACAAAAAAATGCAGTACTACGCAATCCTGGTATGGCTGCAGCAACCTTAGTAGGGGCTCAGGCCGAAGCAATGGTCGGTGCTGCTAATAACGATAACGGAGCAATGTTAGCGTTTGCAGGTATGAACATGGCTTCTCAAGCAGGTGGAATGAATGCAAATCAGCTCTTTACAATGGATGCTGCTTCAAAAGCTACAACAGAGCCTACACCACAAGCAAGTGCTACACCACTAATCGGATGGACTTGTGCCTGTGGTGCAACCAACAATACCGGCAAATTCTGTGCTGAGTGTGGTGAGAAAAAACCAGATTCTGCTGGGTGGACTTGTGCATGCGGTGCTGTTAATCAAGGTAAGTTCTGCGCTGAATGCGGGGCAAAGAAACCTGCTAATGCACCCCTCTATAAATGCGACAAATGTGGTTACGAGCCTGAAGATCCAATGAATCCGCCAAAATTCTGTCCAGAATGTGGTGATGTCTTTGATGATAATGATCTCAAATCATAATCCATCACAATTCAATTAATAATCAAAGAGCGAGGTGCTTATGAGCATATTAATACTATTTCTTTTGCTTGCAATCCTTCTAACAATTGCTTTCATAATTATTGCAGGACTTATCATTTATTTTCGGATTAAGCAAAAAGCAAAGGATTTTTCACAATTAGCTTTTGGGACGCCTTCTCTTTCAAAGGGAATTGCAGACATGAATCGGGAGTATCAATCAACGCCCAAATCCGTGTCTGCAATGACTTCATTATATCTACCAAGAATTACAAAAGATTTTCCTGAGTTTGCCTATCAGGAAATGAAAGTTCGGGCAGAGAATTTACTAACTACTTACTTATTAGCAATCAGCAATCAAAAAGTCCCTGAGTTCGGTACCCTAGTAGGCAATGAACTACTTTACAAATTAAGAAATGTGATTCAATTGCAAGAAGCATCAAAAAGAACTGAGCATTACGATCAAATATCCATTCATCAAAGTGAAATTTCAGCTTTCAAAAAAGAAAAGGGAAGGTATATTATTACCTTCCAAATTTCTTTACAATCTATACACTATATTCTTGATGATCAGACCCAGGTCCTAGATGGAAGCAAAGATGTCTATGAACAAAGCCGCTACGAACTTGATTTACTCTATATTCAGGATCGCGACTATATTGAACAAGTAGATGCTTCCTCGATCGGACTCACATGTCCAAATTGTGGTGCTCCTCTATCAAGTATCTCAAGTACTCAATGTGAGTATTGTAACAGCCCGCTTGTTGCCTTTAATATTATGACCTGGACGTTTTGTGATATTCGCAAGTT
>CAZWNX010000174.1:0-2282 GCA_964635395.1 uncultured Lachnospiraceae bacterium | reverse complement strand
TATTTAATTTTGAACTTCTTTGATTTTTTTGAGCACTTTGATTATCCTGTAGGTCAAGCTCCACGAGAGATCTTTCAAATCGCTGTTGATGTCTGTCAAATAAGACCAATTCATCTTGATCTAAGCGAATGGTTGAAAAAATTGCCTTCTCAGCACATTCAATGCTTTTGATCATTGCCGCCGCCTTTTGCTTTGTTTCCTCAAGCTCAAACAGAACTTCTGAATGATGTGTAATTCCACCACCCACCCCAATAGAATAACAGCCGTTTTCATATAATAGCGTTCGAATCATAATGTTAAACTGCATTGTATGATTAAATCCAATCATACCTAGCGAGCCCGTATAAATGCCCCGACAGTCTTCTTCTAATTCTTCAATAATCTGCATTGCCCTATATTTCGGTGCTCCTGTAATCGAACCACCCGGAAACATTGCCTCTAATATCTTGGATACAGGACACTTTTCTTTTATTACCCCACTGACAGTCGCGATTGCATGGTGTAACTGCGCAAATGTATGAATCTCATATAATTTTTCTACTTCAACTGTTCCGGGAATACAGATTTTATGAAGATCATTTCTCTCTAAATCCGTAATCATCAATAATTCCTGAAAATCCTTTTCAGATTCTTGTAGTTCTAGCTTAAGTCGCTCGTCGTCTTCCTCTGTAACTCCTCTTGCTCTTGTTCCTTTGATGGGAGAAGTGGTGATTTTTTGATTTTTGAGATTAAAAAACTCCTCTGGTGAAGAACTGATAATAACCCCGTTTCTAGTTCTAAAGAAAGCTCCATAAGCAGATGCACTCAGGGTTCTTAAATGCAAAAACACTTCATAGGGATCCACTAAACTCTCAATTTTAATCTGCCTTGTTAAATTTGCAACATAAATATCGCCCTCATACATATATTTTACCATTTTTTCAAAAATCTTTTGATAATCCTGTGTATGAATAGGATCTTTATCGTTTTGTATACAAAGTGAATTTCCAAATGCTTTGGCCGCATTATAAAGCAAACAATCACCATTGTTAATCATCATCTCCATTTCAGATGCTTCGTCTAGATTAGAAGCAAAGATTCTTAGCTCCGATAATTTGTGATGAAATTCTACGACCTGATGATATGCTACAAAAACAGCTAGTGCCATAGAACTATCCCATTTTTTGGCACTTGTAACTTGCATAAGCTCTTTGCCATATTCATAGGAGAGATATCCAAACAATCCACCGCAAAAATTGGTTTCTTGTTGATTCTTTGATACAAGTTCATCTAAATAGTCTTCAAAACTTTCTATTTCCTCACCATTTAGTAAGGTCTTTTTGCTCGTTTTTTCCAAAATCAGTCGTGGTTTTCTTGCTATTCGGGAGATTGGGTCATTCTCTTTTTGCAGTTTCGTATCCAAAAAAATGGCATATTCCTCCTCTTGAAAAAATCGAAAGACCTGCTCCAAATCAAACTCTGGATCTACTTTTATACTTATGTAATGCTTCAATTGCAAATCAAACATTGGCATTTCTCCTTTGCTCATCTTATTTGCTCATCTTCTTACGCTTCACAACACTCAATAAATTGCATCAAAAGTTCTTTCCCATACTCTGTCAATACTGCTTCCGGATGATATTGCACGCCAAACACCCGTAGTGTTTTGTGTTGTAACCCCATAATTACATGGTCCTCACTTCTTGCAACAACTTGCAGACAACTTGGAAAACCTCGATCTTTTACGCAAAGCGAGTGATATCTTGTAGCTCTGAAGTCTTGTGGGAGTTCTGCAAAAAGCCCTTGATTATTATGCTGAATTCTACTAAGTACCCCATGCATTGGTGCACTCCCTTTAGCGACAACCGCACCAAAATAGTGTGCAATCATTTGATGCCCCAAACAAATTCCAAGTATAGGAAACTGTTCAAACATATATTTTAAGACTCCCTTTCCAATCCCTGCTTTAGCAGGAGTTTTAGGACCCGGTGACAAAATAATCCCCTTCAGTTCCTGTCTTTCTTTTAAACTTTTCAAGAACTTAAGAGTTAGTACTTCTGGTTCAATCACGACCACATGCTTTCCAAGAATTCTAAAATAAGCTACTAAATTAAAACTATAGGAATCTTTGAAATCAATTAGTAAATACATCCATTACCTCACAATCTAGCGTTTCAGATAAAATCCAATAAAAAAACCGAAAGAAATCCATTTTCATGAATTATCCTTCGGCAGTCTTCTGAATCATCAGGCACACCCTATATTTATTAAATTTATAATTGTCTGTAGTGACAAATCTTAAC
>CAZWNX010000173.1:0-2309 GCA_964635395.1 uncultured Lachnospiraceae bacterium | reverse complement strand
TTTTTGGAACAATATCCACTTGTGCATATCGAATAGCCTCCGATAATTTATCCACCACTTCTTGAATTACTCGATATTCTGCGCCACCATATGCTTTAACCTGTGCATCAATTGCCTGCGCTTTTGCAAGACCAACATTTGTTTCTTTAGAAGCCTCTGCCTCACCTTCAAGTCTAATCTTGGTAGAATTTGCCTTTGCAAGTGCCGTAATTTGATTTGCTTCCTGCTCAGCTTTGCTTGCAAGTGCAGCTCCACTATTACGCTCTACTTCAATCTGAATCTTAGACTTTGTAAGTAATCCCTGTTGTTCAGCAGCTGCCTCTGCCTCACGAAGTGTTTTTTCACTTTCCGCTGCTTCTTGCTGTTTTTGATAAGTCACTTTCTTTTCTTCAGCAATCTGACGTTCACGAAGTTGTGTCAAAATATTTTCAATCATAACATCGCCAGCACTTGTTTTTGGTGTTCCAATCAATACTTCTTCTAACTGAAGATTATATCTTTGGAACTTCTCATGCATTTCGTTTACTGCTCGTTCACGTATTTCACTTCGCTCTTGAATCAATTCAATCAATGTCTTTGTTTGTGCAACATCCTTGAAATATGCACTTACAAGAGGATCTAGCGACTGATTAACCAACATGCTAATGTCACCAAATCTTTGAATCACCCACGGCGCTTGTTTATAATCAATGTGCATTACGACGGAAAGTGGTAATGATGGTTCAAAAGCATCCTTCGTAATAATATCAACCTCTGTTAAATTCTCATCATATTTATGATCGCCAATTTCACTTTTATTCCACTTCAAAATAATATTTGTTGTTGGAACCAAAACTACTTTACCTGCGTCAGTATTAAATGCATATTTTCCTGGCATTAACGGCTTTTCTAATACACCCTTACAACCATTTGCTACAAGTTCACCATGTTTATAGTCAGAACCTGTAGTGTCAACACCCTGCTCTCCATAAAAAGATACAACAACTCCTACAAATCCAATCGGAACAACTGTCTTTGGACGATATTCTACTGTCGCAAATAATCGGTTGATATAATAAGTTCCATCTGTGAGTACACGAATTTGCTTTCCACGTCTTCCGCCTAATTCCAAAAATTTCTCCGGATCTTGAAAATTTGAGTGTTCTTCACCAACATCACTCGCAATAATTTCGCCATTATCAAGAGGAAGTCCGTCATGAACAGTAACAATACACATCTCATCACTTACTTCTGATCCTCTTCCCATAATAATGACTGGTGCAAAGGCTGCTCGTTGAGCCAGTGTTTGTTGCATAGCATATAACTCATTTTTGTCTTGTTTGGAGATATTAACCGCTTTAATATCACTTGGTGTAATTACAATGAATTGAGCTAAATTTATTGCATAGGTTCCTTCACGTAAAATACCCCTTTGCGGACCCCTTTGACCACCATTTTGTAAAAATCCCTTTACATCTTGGAAATTATTCGCTTCGCCAACCACTTTTCCAAGTGTTTGCGTTGGTGAAAGTGGTTTTCCATCCCTTGCAAAAATATATGCAATCTGCCCCTGTGGAATTGTGATTAGTGGATACTTATGAATTTTGTACATAAATACTGAGCGAAAATGAATACCACCACGCAAAAGCGATGGTTCATAACCAGCTTCACCATTCAGTGCAATAATGGAATCTTTTAATGAACCTTTAAAACTCCACCACTTTTCTACGACTGCTACTTCATTTGAACTAATTACACGAAGTCCTAAAATTTGAAAAACAAGTAAATAAAATCCCAAAATACAACCAAATAAAATTAATAATACAACCAGCAATTGAACCCCCATATTCATTCCTCTTTTCCTAAATAATAGTAATTATCTCATTGCTGTAAGTTTACTCCTTCTTATTTTAAATTACAATTATTTTTTTGTTCTGGTAATTTTCATCACAGTACAATTTTGATATTTTTATCCAGTTCCAATATACTGCAATATATATGAATCTTTCACCAAGACTTTCAAATGCATCCGTAATCCCCGCTAGTGCTTTTTTTGAAGAAGTATCGAAAGCGAAATCGATATGATTATGAAAAAATGGGTTGGAGTATCATTACGTTTCAGTCTCTACCTTTTTATAATTTATGTTCCCTATAAAATTCTCGTAACTCCTGTTTCTTCTCTTCTGGAAGAAAAGTTTTTCGTATTCCCATTATTGCACCTTCTAATGCTTGCAAACGGTGAATACACGCTGATTCATCAATTGATTGAATTCTCAACCAAGCTTCCTTTGCTCCAATTAATTGCAGATCTTCTAGCGTATAAATTCCAA
>CAZWNX010000172.1:0-2356 GCA_964635395.1 uncultured Lachnospiraceae bacterium | reverse complement strand
ATTTAAACGATGTGAATAAAAGAACAGAAATTCTTGACTTATTCGTTGATAAGATCCTGTCTTTGACAGTTTGAAAAAAATGAAACCGCTATAACGCCTTGAAATATATGGCTTACAGCGGTTTTTTTGCTTGTTACGTTGTATGGTAATTTATTCTTTGCCCTTACTTTTTTTCTGGATTGTTTTCATATTGCTTTTTGTAATGAATTGATAGTCCGTTCGGAATCCGCAAATATCGTGAAGGTGATCTGTGATTTTCTCGCGTTTGTATAGAGGAATAAAGCCTTGTTGTGCAATCTCTGCAAAGTTCATTGCCTTTAATGTATCTAGAATTGATTCGCAAGAATAGTTGAAATCTAGCTTTTTCTCGAGCATCCGGTAGGATAGGAGTGAAAGAAAGCAAATGAGAAAATGAGCCTTGATGCGATTTTCATCTTGAAGATAAATTGGTCGTGCAGAAAAATCTGTTTTCATGATGCGAAAACATTCTTCAATCTGCCATCTACCTTCACTTACCTTCAAGATATCACTTACTTCATCATCAAGTAGATCCGTGCAGACGGCATACAATCCGTCATACTGAGCTTCGGATTCAATCTTGCCCTCATCAAGATAACTGTGCATAGCTGCTACTTCACCATCTTTCGTAACGGCGAAGGTATCGATAAACCTTGCTGGATCATTTGGATTGTTTCTTCTCTTTTTGACGGCATTAGAGTCTATCATCTGTTGAGCGCGTTCCACCTGCTTTTCGCGAAGTGTCTTTTGGTAAAGAGCATATTTTGGCGAGTATGTAACAATTAATCGTTGATGGAGGCGCTTTGTTGTATAGGGTACGTCTTTGTAATAAAGACTTTGGTCATCAGCTGGTATCTTGGAAATATCTACGGGTTTATCATCGGAAACTCGTTTGAATCCTGTTCGATTGAGTGCCCATATTTTTTCTTCAGCAGAAAGTTTTTTGATGGATTGAGTTACAATAAATGCTCTTTCTCCTATGTGGTTATAAGTACGAATATCCTCGGATGCTAACCCGGCGTCGCTGCAATAAATGAACTTTTGGCATCCGAATTCTCCAAGAACTTTTTTCTCTAAAGGCTTCAAAGAAGTTTGTTCATTGGCGTTTCCAGGAAAGATAGAAAAGGCAAGAGGAATACCATCTCCATCCATAAATAATCCCATTTGTATGATTGGATTTGGTCGATGTTTCTTGCTTTTTCCGTACTTTTTCATCCCATCCTCTTGTTCAATTTCGAAGTAATAATTGGAACAGTCATAGTAAAGAACTTTAGCATTTCTTTTGCCTAAAAAATGACTGTTTTTATAGACTTCGGATTGAATGAAATCACATTCCTTTCCTAAAACATCTAAAGCACGGTAAACATCGTGAAGTTCGTAAGAAGGTTTTTCTAAAAACTCAGATGCAACTTTGAAGGATGAGCGTTTACTAGTTGGTTCTAGAACTCTGGAATAAATCAAATCGGAAAGAATGGCATTGATGTCGTATTCGAATTTATATTTGGTTCTTAGTTTTCGGCAGGTCTTATTCAATTGTAAACCGTAGTAAATAGACTGAAGAAAAAGATACCCCCCACGGAAAAACGTCTGTTGGTTATAGTCTAACTGTCGGTTTGCATGAAAGGTGATTTGAACCGCTTTACTTTTTCGTTCTTCCTTGTACTTGATTGTTTCAATCTTAGCTTCTTCTCGGGCCCAAGCCATTACATCATCTCGAGTAGGTCCATGCTCTTTTAACAATTCATACAAAGTTCCAAGTTTGCGTACAATAACTGATGTACTCGTGCCTTTATCATTAATAAATCCCTTTGAAATGTAAAACGACTCTGAATTTTTTGATTTTGTAGTAGTAACTTTCATGAAATCACCTCCATATGTCTTATTATACAATATATTGCCATAAAATGCCATACTATAAGTCGAATAAATTGACATAAAAAATGCAGGTTTTATGCGACTTGCAATCACTTTTTTCTTTATTCAACTGTCAAACACCCGGGTACTTTATACACCTGAAACATTGATATTATGTTGACTTTTATACAATTAGCACATATAATAAGTGTAAGTGTATTACAAATTTCGTTCAGTATTTTCAAAATATTTGGAATAGAATCGAGGTGCTTGGTATGAAATGTTTAATTTGCAGTAAAGAATCGGCCGGGGAAATTTGTGATCAATGCATTCGTATGGAAAAATCAGTATTCCAAAAGGAATGGGATTACAAAGAGGGTTTACTTATTAAGAAAGTAGAGCCGATGAGAATCTCTGTTTCCACACTGAGAATCAGTGGTAAAGCAGAAATTTGTAACAATGACAAAGGAATGAATGGCAGATT
>CAZWNX010000171.1:0-2374 GCA_964635395.1 uncultured Lachnospiraceae bacterium | reverse complement strand
TGTTTACTATTTCTGCCGTTGCTCCGTTTCTAACCGGGCTACAATTCATAATTAAGACGTTCATTCCGTACTCCATTCTTTACTCGAACAATATCCTGTTACATTTACCACTTTCCCCATAAAGATTGTAGCCAGTTTTCACATAGTTTGGGCCAAATTGATACGGTCGGTTCATCCTCTCCCAATCCTAAGGCATGCGGGCCATCGGAGAATATATGTAAATCAAACGCTAAATTTAATTCATTAAGGGCTTGTGCAAACAATAAGTTCTGACGCTGAAAATTCCAGTGATCAGTCGCAGTAACCCATAGAAATGTAGGCGGTGTATTTATCGTAACATACTTATGATTTGAGGTGAAGTCAATCATTTCATCCCTGGTTATAGTATCGGCTAATAAAAAATCAGGTGGTGCATGGTCCTTTGAAAAAGGAGCCGTCTCACCATAACATAAAATCATGGCATTCAGCTTAGAGCTCGTTTCATCGATTGGGTCGCCTGACTCTTTTTGCCCAAAAAGGATCGACATGCAATTGATGTGCATGATAGCGAATATATCGAACTGCTCTTACTGCATCTTTTGTTGACGTAAATGGTGTAAATGGAGCCACGCGATAATTTAATACAAACGCATTTAACCCGATTCTATTTAACCACTCTGCTATTGGTTTCCCTTCTCCCTCTGCCCTAAACTGAAAGGAACCGCCTGGGCAGACAATGATTGCAGGACGCAGTTTATCCCCACTTAATAAATATGGGGTTAGAGTTGGTAGTCCCTCATTGTTCAAATCGCCACTTGTCGAAAACAAGTCGCCATCTGGAACATTTTTCTCCCAAAGTTTTAGATCTATATTACTTAATTCCATTGAATAATTCCTCCTATTGTAATCTGCAACTTAAGATCTAGTTCATTATCTTACTCACTATACAAGACAGCACTACATTTTGTACTTAGCAAGACTAAGCGGTTCTCCTAAATCATTACGCATGATAAACCATTCCCCAAAATCTGCTAATTTGAGATTAATATAATCTTCAATTGTATAAAACTTTGTATCCGTTTCAGGATTGTAATATTTTCCCTTAACATCAAAAATAATGACTCCTCTTAGCATTTCTTCACTCTCAAGTGGACTATCACAAGTAGCATCATAATTTAAAACAATCAAATGTAGCTCGCTTTCGTCTTCACTCTTACTAAGATAAAACTCATCACAAAACGACAAATCATTCTCCTTAGAAATTTGTATGGATTCATTTACATATTGTATTAAAATGTCTCTATTGATCCGATATTTTGTGCCATTAAATAGTGATTTCATTGCCTTCAAAAATCCCATAATAAACTACTCCCTCATCTGCAATGCTATTGTTACAGTATTGAAAATCGCCAATATTCGATATAATCCACTATTTCTTACACATAGGATTCTCTTGAATAATCCGTAACATCACTTCCAATTTTTGTATAGATGTCTTTTACACTTTGTACTGTATTAAGCGTTTTCAATTCTGCATCTGTCATACCGATAAATTCCAAAAATTCAACTTTTCCATGCGGCGTATCAATTGTATTCAGGGTGGAATCTGGCACACATATAAATCCAGTAAGTTTTGATTTTTGATCTGCATCGATTCCAGTTGTCTGCCCCGTGTAGATATACTCATATGGTCCAAAGATTTCGTTCTGAGTAAAGGTAAGTCTCGCTAGTGTCTGTAAAATCCCACAAATGCATTTGATCTCGCCCTCTTCGTTTGCATAGCAACCTTTTTTAAGTTTTAACGTCATTTCGTATCCATAACCACTGAACTCTTTATTCTCACTTTCTTTATCATACAACTCAGTCATTCCAAACGTCACAAAATGCCAATGATCACCTGCATCATAAATACTGATTCCATCTAGTGGATCATTGCCACCGAGTCTCCATTTTATCAATGTACCATAATGCTTAGGATTCGTCTGCCCAACATAGACTCTTTCAAGTTCTGCTGTAATAGCATCCCACCCAGAAGTTTTAAACTCTATGGTTGCTTGGTCGGTCGTATTATCGGTCTTTTTCTTAAATACATTGAACAATCCCAATCCTCCACACAAACAAATGCAAATTATACCTAACACTTTGTAATCACTAATGGTGTTTATTACAATTCTGCCTATGTCCGCTAGCTTCTAATTAGCTCCAAGCAAATTCCATCAATCAAGCAGAATTGGAATTGGAGTAATCTCATCATTTAATGTCACTGCTTACAGGAATTCAACGCCCTCTATATCCATTCCAATTATGACTCCTTACCCTCTATTATTTTATATGTATTGGGTACCCGATTTCAGAAAGTACCCGATCAAGGGTTCTTGCATTCATACATGAAAAT
>CAZWNX010000170.1:0-2397 GCA_964635395.1 uncultured Lachnospiraceae bacterium | reverse complement strand
AAACATCTCGTATTATTCCTGATGGTGTTGAACCTCATAACTTTGAGCCAAAACCCAGTGATCTAAAATACTTATCAACTGCAGATGTCTTTATCTATAATGGATTTAATATGGAACCATGGGCCGAATCGGCTATCGAATCTTCCCAAAATAGTGAATGTATTGTAATTGAGTCTGCTCATAGATGCACTCCTATTCTAGTAGACGACACTGAAGAACGTCCTGAAGACGTCGAATCGGAGCATCCTAAAGACAGCGAATCAGAACATCACCACGAAGGAAATGACCCACACACATTTCTTAGTATACAATGTGCTAAAATTCAAGTCCAAGAAATTGCAGATGGCTTATCCATTGCTGATCCAGAAGGAAAAGAGTATTATCAAGATAATGCTACATCCTACATCTCCAAATTAGATTCTATCTACACTGAGTATTCTGACAAATTTGCTTCTATTGACAATCAACACTTTGTAACAGGGCATGCCGCATTTGCCTACTTTTGTCGCGATTATAACCTCGAGCAAAACAGTGTCTCCAATGTATTCGCCACCAGAGAACCTAGTGCACAGCAATTAGCAGAATTGATTAAGTACTGCAAAGAAAACCATGTGACAACTATTTTCACAGAAGAACTTGCTAGTCCATTGGTCTCTGAAACGTTGGCAAGTGAGTTAGGCGCCAAGGTACAACCAATTCACACTCTTGTTAATTCATCCAACAACAAATCATATCTCGAACTTGTGCGTGAAAATCATGAGCAGATTTATCAAAGTTTGAAACAATAATTTGACGATTCACAAAAAGCCTGTACCAACATGCTATTTCATGATGATACAGGCTTTATAATTACATTTCTCTTTTAAGATTTTTCCTAATCTTGTCTGCAATGATCTTTAAGTCTTCAATATTTATTGCTTCTTCCATCTTAGTCCCTTGCTCGACTGGAAATACCTGTTTCCAATAACTACCGGACTCATACTTTGGTACGATGTGGTAATGAAGGCGCTTTTCAAGATCACAATACATTCCGTAGTTAAAACACTCCGGTTTATATGCCTTCTCAATTGCTCTACTAATCTTAGACACATCTTCTAGAAATGCACTTCTCTCAGCTTCTTTTAACTCATCAAACGAACTTCTGCTTCCTCGATAAATTAAGATACAACGTCCCACATTATCTTGGTCAAAATATAGGTATGCATTGGACACATCAAGTTCACAGATTTTAGGTCCATACTGAGCACTGTATTCATCGTCTTCAGTCATATGTTTACTTTTTGCGGCGGCGATTTCTTTCTGACTATCACTGATGTATACTGCCATCTCCTTATCATCATTAAGAATATGAAAAAATGCAATATCAAGTAACATTTCCTGAATTTCTTTTAATCCCTTGAGTGGGTTTGCTTTTAAATAAGGAATATCTAAATTTGAAATTTTAGAAGATATTTCATTATGCCGCTCTTTATGCTCTTTCAGTTTTGGGTATCGATATTCACCCATAATTCGTTCTTCTTCATAAAAATGATAACTAATATATTCTCTTAGACCAAGTACTATTTGAAGCAACTGCTGATCCGAAACTCCAATACATTTATTTTGTACAAGTTGTTCAACATCACGCCCAATTTTAAAAAATTCCATGTGCTGTGAGTCAATACTTGGAATATTTAATTCAAATTGAGGCGTCCAATCAAAACGAAAATCAATCATAATGGTCCCTTCTTTCCAACTTCAAGTATTTATGAAAGTTTCGTCCCCATTTCCATAAAATCCCATTTACACGTGTTGCCATTACAAATATAATACAACATTTATAAGCAATCCACAATGTAATGCCGACCATTTATTCAATTTTTATTGTTCCTTAATCCTAGCATATAGTCTCATATTCAGAAGTTTTCCATTCTTGAGTGCATGAGAATGAAGCGTTCCCTCAAATGAAAATCCAGCTTTTTCAAGTACTGTGCACGAGCCCTGATTGGTTTCAAAAGGTTCTGCATAAATTCTAATAATATCAGTATTATGAAATATAAATTCACATAATTGTAGAACTGCATCTGTCATAATTCCCTTGTTCCAATAATCTTCATGAAGATAGTATCCCATCTCAGCTGTATGCGAATGAATGTTTTGTTGCCGAAAAGCGCCAATACTACCTATCACCTTGTGTTCATATTCAATTGCAAAAGCAAACGTATTCGTTTCATCTTGATTTAACATTAGTTCTATATAGGATTTTGCATCTGCTTGTGTATAAGGATATGGCAACCCATCTCTCAAATTGGCCAGAATCTTTGGATTATTGAGTGCTCGAGATAAATCATCTGCATCCTCAAGTTTCCATTTTCGTAGTTTACATTTACTTTTTTGCATCGATTTTATCCCCTTTCA
>CAZWNX010000169.1:0-2449 GCA_964635395.1 uncultured Lachnospiraceae bacterium | reverse complement strand
ATGAAGATCGGTACAATTATTACAATCAAAGACGTACCAGAAATAGCTAATAGTAAAGTTGAATTGCATGTAGATAAGAATGAGATGGTTTTTCGAATTAGTGAGATGAAGAATAGAGCGCTTGAATTGGGGGAGGAATAAGGAATGGATTTGTTGGGTAAAGAAGTAAAGCATAAGAAATTTGGAAAAGGTATAATAACAGACTTTACACAGGATAAGGTAACGGTTTGTTTTTCGGAAAACGATAAATTATTTGTTTTTCCAGATGCTTTTACGCAATATTTGACGATTAAAGATGATTCGATCCAAAATGAAATCAATAAAATGAATCGAGAAAAGGGTCGTGTAAATGAAGAAAATAAACAAGTCGAAAAAAGCGTAACGCGTAAGCGTAATCCAAAGAGTAAGATTAAAACCACCTTAAAATTACAGGCTGCCTATAATCTGAAAAATAAAGATGGAGATGACATCAATCAAATAGAGTATATTGAAACCGGCAGATATTTGAGTGGTGAGGTCAAGGGTAAACCCAAAATTCCATCTAGCATTCAGGCTAACTCAACTGTAATACTAACAAGTTGTGGGGATTTGGTTGAAGAGAAAAGACAGATTCTTGGATTGACTATGGTTGATAGTAATGCTTGGGATGATGAGTGTAAGGACGGTAAAATTGTTTTGCATAAAAAGTATAAACTGATTTTATCAGATGAAAACAGACCTTCTTTTTGGGGCTATTTTAACCGAGAATCATTTCCACTACATTGGGGGAAAGTACCGTTTAAATATTTCCAAAACTCTATTATGCAAAATATTATTCTGGATTTATGTGATTTACTTGAAGGCACAGAGCAAGAAGAAGCAGCTTTGGAGTTTTACCAACGGTTTTGCTATATCAATAATCTTCCAGAAACGAGATAAATTCTGATATAGATTGAGCATATAATAAGTCATTAGATATTGACAATTTAAATAACGCCTCCTATAATTAAACCGACGGTTTAATTATAGGAGGCGTTATGGCTAGAAGAATAAAAGAAGAAGCAAGTGTACATCGAATTCGAATAGCAACTGCAGCACAGGAATTATTTGAGAAGCAAGGAATTGATCATACTTCAATGGATGAGATAGCTTCAAAAGCTGGGTATAGTAAGGCAACTTTGTATGTATATTATAAGAACAAGGATGAAATAGTAGGTTATCTTGTATTAAGTAGCATGCTAAAACTTAAGGAATTATTAGAAACTGCGACTCAATCAAAAAAGATACCAAAACAGAAGTATCTAGATATATGCAATGCAATTGTTGCGTATGAAAAGGAATACCCATTCTATTTTTCGATGGTATTAGAGCACATAAACATAGATTTTGAAAAGTCAAAATGTGAAGAATCGGAAAGAGCAATATTTCAAGTTGGAGAAGAAATCAACACTCTTTTAGAGGCGTTTTTAAGAGAGGGTATCGGTCAGGTAGAATACCTAGAGACAGTAGATATTAAAACCACTATTTTCATGTATTGGGGAATGATATCAGGTCTTATCTCGCTTGCGTCAAGTAAAGAGGAATATATTAATCAAGAAATGAATGTGACAAAAGAAGCGTTTTTAAATAGTGGATTTCTATTTCTATTTGAGGCACTTGGAAAAAATAAGAAGGGATTTTGATAAATGGGAATTATATTAGGATACATAAGTTTATTATGCTTATTGATTTTGCTAGGTAAGTATTTGGCAAGAAAATCGAAGAATATATTAATTAACAATTTTTTTAGAAAAATACATAAAGTTGTTGGTGCTGTGTTTTTTATTTCGTTTATGGTTCACTTAATAGTAGTGTTTCCCATTATTGCAAATAGAGGATTTCAAGTAATTGTAACCGGATTTTTGTTAGCAGGTGTAGCAATTATTTTAGTCATCACCTGTCACACGATAAAGGACAGCAAAAAACGAATGACTTTACATAGAGCTTTTTCAGTAATCTTACTTGTGTTAGTAGCATTCCATATGATTACATATATGGCCGATTTTAGTAGCTATCAAAAAAGTATTCGGGAAATCCAGATTCAGGAAGTGGATTTATCAAGTCTTGCAGACGGCGATTATATTGGTGAATGTGATGCCGGGTACATTCGCGTCAAAGTATTAGTTACTATAAAGGAACATCAGATAGAGGCAATTCAGATACTAGAACACAAGAATGAGCGTGGTAAAAGCGCAGAGCAAATTGTTAAGTCGATTTTAGATATTCAAAGGATAGATGTGGATGCGATTACAAGTGCTACAAATTCTAGCAGGGTCATTCAAAAAGCAATTGAGAACGCTTTAGAGAATGATTTGCAATAGTATGTGCCCCCCCTACGAATCCTTTGATAAAACTTTTCTGCACCAACTGGTTTTTTGACAGTTTGGACACTTAAGACGCCTTGTAACAATAAAGTGGGGACCCATTGTAT
>CAZWNX010000168.1:0-2465 GCA_964635395.1 uncultured Lachnospiraceae bacterium | reverse complement strand
TTCAAAAAAGGTATAATGATTGAAAATAAGTGCCTAAATGGGCTGAAATATTCAATGAGAGGTGCAAGATGGTGGATATCAAAAGAGATGGTTACCTAAAGCAGTTAATCGAATACCGTTTTGACGGCCTGGTGAAAGTAATTACTGGTATTCGCAGGTGTGGTAAATCATATCTGTTAAAAAATATATATAAAGAATATCTTATTCAAAATGGAGTTAAGGACGATCAGATTATTAGTATTGAACTTGATCTTGCTAAAGATATTAAATATCGCAATCCAATCATACTTTCAGAGTATGTTCGAGAAAAAGTCGAAAGTAGGAAGTGTGAATTTTACCTATTTGTTGATGAAATCCAAATGTCTGATGAGGTATCTAATCCATATAATGAGAGTGGGAAAAAAATCACATTTTATGATGCGCTAAATGATATGCGTAGCTTGAGTAATCTGGATGTATATGTTACTGGAAGCAATTCAAAGATGCTTTCTACGGATATACTGACTGAGTTCAGAGGTCGTAGTGATGAGATTAGAGTACACCCACTAAGCTTCGCTGAATACTACGCAGCCGTTGGTGGGGATAAGAATGAGGCGTTTGAGGATTATGCATTTTATGGTGGCATGCCACTTATTCTTTCTAGACCAAATGATTCTGCCAAGATGGCTTATTTAACATCTCTTTTTACAGAGGTGTATATTAAGGATATTGTCGAACGAAAGAAAATTGAACGCCAAGACGTTCTAGAGCAGATATTGGATTTAATTAGTTCGTCTATTGGCTCTTTGACAAATCCGACTAAAATTGCGGACACATTAAGGAGTAAGCAAACAGTTGGGATTGCCTCGAATACGATACGATCCTATATTGGACATCTAGAAGATGCGTTTTTGTTTTCGGAAAGTAAGCGATACGATGTGAAGGGGAAATCCTACTTTGATTCACCAAACAAATATTATTGTGAGGATATTGGTCTAAGAAATGCTCGCATTGGATTCAGACAACAAGAAATGACCCATATAATGGAAAATATTATTTATAATGAACTAATTATTCGCCAATTTTCAGTGGACGTAGGTGTTGTATATGCAAGGACACTAAATAAGAATGGGAATTCAGTACGTACTCCAAGAGAGATTGATTTTGTCGTAACAACAGGTGGTAAGAAAATCTATATACAGTCGGCATATGCTATACCAAATGCTGAAAAGGCAGAAATGGAGCTAAGACCGTTTGCACTGATTGGAGACTCTTTTCCGAAGATTGTTGTAAGGAGAGATGTGGGAAAACGTTGGTATGATGAGAATGGAGTCTTAAATATCAATTTGATTGAATTTCTTTTAGATAAAAATCTGATATAGTTGACAGAAAGATCTATCACAACAACCCGACACAAACAAATGGAAAAAGTCGGGTGGATGTAATTTGTATCGCCTATACTCAAATCAGGAAGGAGGACGTAGGATGGATTATTTAAACAGAATGAACGATGCACTTGAGTACATTGAGAAGAATTTAGATTCAGAGATTGACTATACCACAGTGGCAAAACTAGCATGTTGTACGATTACCTGTTTTCAAAGAACCTTTTCGTTTATTGCAGATATTCATTTATCAGAATATATTCGAAGAAGACGGATGACACTAGCTGCTTTTGAATTACAAAACTCGGATGTGAAAGTGATTGATCTTGCTATCAAATATGGTTATGAGTCGCCGGATTCTTTTTCGCGAGCATTTATGAGTGTGCATGGAGTAATGCCCTCTATAGCCCGCGATCAGGGCAAATCTTTAAAAGCCTATCCTCGTATAACCTTTCAAATTTCGATTAAAGGAGATGTTGAGATGAATTACAGAATTGAAAAGAAAGAGGCATTTAGGATTGTAGGAATCAAAAGAAGTTTCAAAGGACCAGAAGAGGATGAAAGTGCTGTTCCAATATTTTGGAATGAGATTTATGCAAATGGGATTTATGACAAAATGTTGGACTTGTCAAAAAAAGATTCGAAAGGTGTGCATGGTTTCATACAGGTATTGGGTGAAGAAAGGGTAGATTATACCATTGCATGCATCAGTGATCAAGAACCACCTGGGGGGATGAGTGAGTATATCATACCAGAATCTACATGGGCTATTTTTGAAGTAAATGGACCAGTGGGAAGCTCAATGGCAGATGCGTGGAAGCGAATCTTTAGTGAGTGGCTTCCAACATCAAATTATAAGTATGCTGAAGCAATCGACATTGAATACTTTCCAAATCAAGGGGATAAGCAATCGGAAGATTACAAATATGAAATATGGTTACCGGTTTGTTAGAAAAAACTGTATAGAATAGATGGGAGATTAGATGTATAAATTAGAAAGTAGAGATTACAACAAAGTAGAAAAGCTTGTTCAATCGGATAATGAGTTATCCGTGCAGGCGGTGATTCATGGAATCATGCCAGGAGAAATATTTGTGAATG
>CAZWNX010000167.1:0-2498 GCA_964635395.1 uncultured Lachnospiraceae bacterium | reverse complement strand
TTTTTGTGCAATCGACAGGAAACAGAATTCTATTTATTGCTGGTACGATTTGATAAAAAGTTTAGAACGGCGGAAATATCGAAGCAAATTCAAAAAGCGAGGTTAAGTTTTGCCAAAGACGAGTATCTTGAAAAATTTCTAAATGTGACACCAGGGGCAGTTAGTCCCATGGGGCTTATATTTGATACAAAAAAAGAGGTTCAGTTATTAATCGATCGAGATTTGTTATCTGAGGATAAAATTTATTTTCACCCCTGTGTAAACACGGCGTCCATTCTTATGGGTACAGAAGATTTTTTGACATTGTTTTTAAAGCATCTTGAGTATAGTCCCACATATGTGGATGTTTTGCTATGAGAGGCAATCAGAAAAGGGAGACTAATGAAAAGTAGAATGAAGTATCTGATTGCGTTTGCGATTGTTTTACTAATAGAAATCGTAATTGCTCTATTTGTGAATGATTCCTTTGTAAGACCATATATTGGAGATGTATTGGTGATTGTTTTAATGTATTTTGGAGTACGGATTTTCATACCACAAAAAGGTAAATGGTTACCATGTATATTATTTGTTTTTGCGGCAGGAATTGAGATACTTCAGTACCTAAATATTGTTGAGTGGTTAGGTCTTTCACAAAGTAGAATGGCGCGTGTAATCATTGGAACAACCTTTGACTATAAAGACATTTTTTGCTATGGCGTGGGGAGTGGAATACTACAAATTTGGGAACTTTGCTTCAAAGGAAGATGGAGAAAAAAGAATGAAAAAGAGGATTGAAAAAATGATAAAAATAGTTGTAGCAATTCTTTTGATAATCCTCATAATTATTGGAATTTCGTTCATAAATCACCGAATTCAGTTAGCAAAAGAAAGAACACTATTAGTGCCAATGGGCCAGCTTGTTGAAGTGGATGGACACAAGATGAGTGTGTATACAGAGGGAAGTGGAGAAAAAACAATTGTTTTTATGTCTGGTGGGGGAACCTGCTCTCCAATTCTTGATTTTAAATCTCTTTATTCCCAATTAAGTGACGATTATCGAATTGTGGTGATTGAGAAATTTGGTTATGGATTTAGCGATGTGATTGATGAGAAGAGGGATGTTGATACCATCTTAGAAAATTCGAGGGAGGCCCTGATTAAGGCGGGAGTGGAAGGCCCCTATATTCTGTGCCCACATTCTATGTCAGGGATTGAAGCACTTCATTGGGCGAATCAATATCCCCAAGAAGTATCTGCCATCATTGGTCTAGATATGGCAGTCCCGAAGGCATATGAGGATTATAAGATATCTATGCCGATTGTTAAACTAGGGAATTGGGCACAAACTGTCGGAATAACAAGACTCATTCCCAATATAGCAGAGAGTGAGGCAATTCGCTATGGAACGTTAAGTAATGACGAAAAGAGACAATATAGAGCCATTTTTTATCAGAAAACGGCAACGATTACGATGATACGAGAAGTGGAATCAATCAAAGAGGGCGCTAAATTGGTTGAGCAGGAAAACACAAAGAAGCCGCTTGAAATTCCGGTTTTACTATTTATTTCAAATGGAACGGGCACGGGTTGGGATGCCAAGGAGTGGAAAACGTATCAGCTTAATTTTCTTGAAACAATTCAAAAGGGTGATTCAATTGAATTGGATGCACCACACTATGTTCATGATCATGAATATGTCAAAATGAGTCAAGACATCAAGACATACTTGTTAAGCTTAGAAAAATAAATAATTGAAAAAACCCATTGACTCCTACGTTACGTAATAGTTTATGCTATCATTACACGAGAGGAGGGAATGAAAAATGATGACAGTAAATGAAGTGAGTAAATTGACAAAAGTGAGTATACGCACTCTTCAATATTACGACAAAATTGGATTGTTAAAACCAACGAATTTTACACAATCTGGATATAGACTGTATGACGATACGGCTCTAGAAACATTGCAACAAATTTTATTGTTTCGTGAATTGGAATTTCCCTTGAAAGAAATTAAGCAGATTATTGAACAACCAGATTTTGATAGAAAGCGAGCACTTGAGCAACAAATTGAAATGCTCACTATGAAAAAGGAGCATCTGGATAATTTGATTAATTTTGCCCGTGGAATAAAAGCAATAGGAGGGAAAACAATGGATTTTTCAGCATTTGATACGAGTAAAATCGACGCGTATTCAAAACAAGCAAAAGAGCAGTGGGGAAACACAGCAGCGTATAAAGAATACGAAGAAAAAGCAAAGCAAAGAACAAACGATGAGGAAGGCGTAATCGCAAATGAGTTTATGCAATTATTTGGTGAATTTGGAGCAATGAAATCCTTGGATCCAAAAGAAGACATCGTTCAAGCGCAGGTAAAAAAACTGCAGGATTATATAACAAAGACTTTTTACAACTGTACGAATGAGATTCTTTCAGGTTTGGGGCAGATGTATGCTGGCGGTGGTGAGTTTACAGACAATATTGACGGTGTTGGTGGAGTGGGAACAGCAGAGTTT
>CAZWNX010000166.1:0-2626 GCA_964635395.1 uncultured Lachnospiraceae bacterium | reverse complement strand
AACATCGAAGAGAGAGTTCTTGAACTCGTTAAGTGGCAGACTTTTATTTTAGAAAAAGTGAGTGAGTTGAATGCGAAAGGGGCTGTCTAATGGAGGAGTTGGATATTTTATTTTTACTTTTCTAAATCCAAAAATCAATCTCAACAAAAATCAAATCAAAGTCATACGTCTGGAGGAGTGGGGATGAATTCGTATAATGAAACGGAAATTGTAAAAGAGCAGCGCTTGATTCGAGAACAGATCAAGGCACTGGATAAAAAAATGGATCAGGTACTAAAAGCATTGGGACAAGAGTCACAAATCATAGAACAAGCAGCAAGTGCTCCTACCGTAATGCCAGCAAGCATGAGTACTACATTAAAAACAGATCCGATGAAAAAATCATTGGATTTAGATGAGGAAGTGCAGGAACTACCTCCGGTAAAAATTTCGGAGAGTGTAGTTGCAAAGAGCTATTTTCAAGAAGAACCAAAGGCAAGTTCAATATCAAAACCGGTACTAGCTAAGAAAACTGGCCCTACAAACTTTGAAAACTGGATTGGGAAAAATTTAATCGGTTTAGCTGCTTCCATACTCATTTTTATCGGTGTTATTCTACTTGGAGTTGTAGGGGGGGACCCGGTTTATGATTTAGCAAGAATTGCAGGAATGTTTGCACTCAGTGGACTTTTTATTTTTGTAGGACGTTACTTTGATAAGAAAGAAAGAACTATAGTTACGCAGATTTCTACAGGATGTGGTTTTGGAAGTGCTTACATTACGATTCTGCTGACAAACTTGATTTTTCATAAAATAGAGGATATTACAACGTTTCTAATTTTGTTAGCATGGCTACTATTAACAATTATTGCTGCGAGTCGATTCGATTCAATTATATTAAGTATTATTGCACATATTGGAATGATTGTTTCCGTTATCTTTTGTTTTTCAATGGGAATTGATCGAGTTGGAATGCCAATTGTTGTTGCTTATCAGGTCCTAAGTATCATGGTACTAGTAATTGGTAATATGATTTGCTTTAAAAAGACATATAAATTTGGTTTGATGATGTCAATGTTTGCAACCGTAATTGCCAGTGTCTTTGTTGTAGACCATTTTCACGATGCTACCTATAAAGGGATAATTTCCTTTGAAGTTCTTTTTCCAGCAATTGAAATGTTAACAATTTGTATTTTAACATATCTAATTACCGCCAATTTGATGCGAAAAACAAAAGAAGATCGCTCCATTGTTATATATATACTTAGTAAGGTTATGTGGGTAATCGTAGTCTTGATAACGTATAATATTACAATTGAAAAGCTTATTAATACGGACGCAATTATCAACAGTAGTTTTATAGTAGTTCTTCCGTTTGTAATACATATACTGTTAACAACTATCTTGTATAAACGTTGGGATTTAGATGAACGTATGGTTAAGATTTCAGTTATTACTTTTTCTTGCATCGCAATTTGGATTTATGCATTCCGCTATTTGATTTACTATTTTAGAGTGGGTTATGGCGATTATGAGACAGGAGTGCTGGGTAATATCCCTTACTTTGTTCCAATGATTTTTGTATTTGCCCTGCTTTATGAGTTTCTCTATCGTTATACCAAAAATAAGATGTTTTTTATAATTGGATTAATAACGCTGTTGATCGATACAACAATAATGACAATGTTTGGTTTTGGGAAGATTTCTGTATTTGGGTGTATTCTATACTTGATTGCAATAACAGGAGTGTATGCGTACAAAACAATTCAGATTAGAAATCAAAAAATATTTAATGCGGGCAATGCATTGCCAATTGCTACTTATGCCTACTGGATTATTGCATGTATAGTAATATCAGGGGTATCAAAATATGAGTATGAATCGTATATTGTCATATCTGTTCTCGTACTTATGCATGCAATATTGAAATATGTCCACTTTGATGAAAAAGGACAGTTCGCAATTTATTTTGAAATTATGGAAAAAGTCTTTTGGTGGTTTGCATGGTGTAAATTGCTTATAAGCCTAGAAAATGTTCCTAAAACACTCTGGGCAGATCCATTTAGAACGGCAGAAACTACGATTTTTAGTTGGATACTGATGATCTTTATGGTACTTGTATTAGTGGTCAGATATTACAATAAGAATCTACAAAAGGAATCAGGATTTAGGCAACTATTCTTTGGAGTTGAGGTAACAGCAATGCTTATTGCAGTTGCTAATTCAACCACAAATCTTGTGCAGTATGGTTATGTATTCAGTGTGGTTTGTATGATTGCAGCTGTAGGATGCATCATTTATGGATTTAAGAGTAATATTAAAGTAATCAGAATTTATGGACTTTCATTAGTAATTACAATGATTTTAAAGATGGTGGTAGTAGATGTTCGCTACTTTAACAGTTTAATACGAGTTGTAATGTTTATTATTGGTGGATTACTTTGTTTCGGAATTAGTGCATTATATGCAAAACTTGAAAAGAAAGCGAAGCAAGAATTAGAAGAGCGTCAGTTACAAAATGACCAAATAGAAAATAATCAAAAGCAAAATAATCAATAGAAAAAAAGCAAGTTAACGAAAAACTAATTCGTTAACTTGCGAATATCACAAAACGTCCAGGTCATAATATTAAAGGCAACAAGCGGGC
>CAZWNX010000165.1:0-2715 GCA_964635395.1 uncultured Lachnospiraceae bacterium | reverse complement strand
AAAATAGGGAAGCAGAACGACATATTAGTAGAAGAGGGTGGATCAGCATTATTTTTAGCGCTATTTTGTTTTACTTTGCGCTGTTAAATTACCAAGTGCTAGTAAAGGGATTGCAAATGCTGTTTTCGTTATTGTTCCCATTCATTTTAGGTGGGGCGATTGCCTTTATTTTAAATGTTCCAATGCACAAGATAGAAGGACTCTTTGAAAAAAAGTGGAATCCTAAGAAACGTCTTTATAAAGCAAAACGTGTGATTGCGTTTTTACTAACTTTGTTTCTTGTGTTTTTTGTATTGACAGTAGCACTCTTCATTGTTATTCCTGAATTTGCGAAAACTACCACGCTACTTGTTAAACAAGTTCCAGTAATTGCTCAAAATATAGCGGTATGGGCAAAGGAACTTTCTCAAAAGTGGCCTCAGCTAAACAATGTATTTTCAACGTTAGAGTTTGACTGGGATGCAGTGGGTAAGGAAGCAATTTCATTTTTGCAAAGTGGAGTATCGGGGGTATTTACATCAACAGCATCCGTTGTAGGAGGAATTGTCAGCGGAATTACAACTTTTTTTATTGCGGCAACATTTTCAATTTATGTATTGTTTCAAAAGGAAGCCTTGTCAAGACAGTGCAAGAAGCTTTTGTATGCGAATTTATCGGTACCAGCGGCAGACAAAGTTGTGTATATTGGGAGGCTGTCCTTTAAGACCTTTTCCAATTTTTTATCAGGCCAATGTACGGAATCCGTTATACTTGGAGTCATGTTTTTTGTGGCAATGTCAATTTTTAGAATGCCCTATGCATTGCTTATTGGAGTGATGATTGCTGTTTTATCTCTAATTCCAATATTTGGAGCATTTATTGGATTAGCGCTTGGTGCATTTTTGCTTGTAATGGTAAATCCTATGCAGGCTCTTGGTTTTGTTATTCTGTTCTTTGTGCTTCAACAAATCGAAGGAAATGTAATCTATCCATATGTTGTTGGAGGAACGGTAGGACTTCCTTCCATCTGGGTTTTGGCTGCGGTAACCATTGGTGGAAATCTTATGGGAGTAGCAGGAATGCTAATCTTTATTCCACTTTGCTCTGTTCTATATCATTTGCTTAGTGAAGTGACTTCTAAGAAATTGAATATTCGAAGAATCCCAGCGGATAAGTGGTTATCCTAAAAAGGGCGTGAAATCTTGTCAATCATTACAAAGTATGCTATTATGTGTAAGATGTTGTAACAAAGTTGTAATATTTGTACCCGTAGTTTAATGGATAAAACAGCTGATTCCGGTTCAGCCGATGGAGGTTCGATTCCTCTCGGGTATATCTATTTTGACGCTAGGAAGGAAAAATAATGGACAAAAAAGAACATACAACAAAAGAACCTAAGGTTCAAAAAAAATCAAACAAACAAAATGAAATCAAGCAACCATCAGCATTTAAAGAGATGATGATGACATTTTTAGGTAAGATGCAACATGATCGCATCTTCGCGGTGTATGTAGTCGGCGGATTATTAGCCATTGTATTTGTAACTGTTTTAGCAGTTTTTCTAATCAACACAAAAAAAGATGATAAGAAAGTCGAGACACAGGTTTCGACAAACACGCAAGTATCTGAGAATTATGTTTTAAAGGATGAGAAACTTGCAGTGGATCAGTATGCAACAGTCAACCAACTGTTTACTGAATATTTCAAGGCTTTAGCAGAAGGTGACTTAGAATCCATTAAGAGATTAAAGGCACAATCTAGTGATGAAGAGCTAGTTAAGATTCAAAAGAAGAGTGAGTATGTTGATTCTTATGAGAATATAAAAGTATATTCAAAATCAGGACCAATTGCTAATTCATATATTACATTTGTATACTACGATATTAAGTTCAAAGATATCGATACGTTAGCTCCGGGATTAACAACCATTTTTGTTGAAACGAAAGAAGATGGAACCTTACAGATTCGCGATGGTGAAATCGATGTTAAAATCACGGACTATATTAAGAAAGTAGCAGCTACAGAAGATGTGGTGAGTTTATTCCAAAGCGTGAGTGCAAAATATAATGAAGCACTTGCAGCAGATGAAGGACTCAAAGTGTTTATGGAAGGACTTGCGCTTAAACTTGAAGAAGAAGTAAAAGCTGCATTACAGGCTAAAGCAGATGCAGATGCACAGCAAGAAGCGACGGAGGAAACACCAGAGACGGCTGCTGAGTCGGCAGAAACAATGACGGGTGACAACCTAGTTTATTGGGTAGTAACAACCGATACGGTAAATGTAAGAGCTTCAGATAGTGAAAAAGCTGATAAATTAGGAAAAGTAGATGTTGGTACAAAGCTAATGATCTATGAATCTAGAGAAAACGGTTGGTGTAAAGTAGAGTATAATGGTGGAGAAGGCTTTATTAAGAGTGAGTTTCTTAAATCCGCTGGAACCTCTAATGGAGTTGGAGAAGCAGCAGCATCTCAAACAAACCAGGATGCAACCGAAGCAGAACCTGCGAATGACGAGCAAGCGGATGATGAACAAGTAACCACAAGTGGTAAAGTGACTCTGAAAGAGACTGCAAATGTTCGTAAATCAGCAAGTGAAACAGCGGACAAACTTGGAGTTGCATATCAGGGCGAACATTTTGACCTAATCCAGAAACAAGCAGATGGATGGAGTAAAATTAAATTTAATGGTCAGACAGGATATATCAAGTCTGAGTTTTTAGAATAGTATAGAACAGC
>CAZWNX010000164.1:1460-2743 GCA_964635395.1 uncultured Lachnospiraceae bacterium | reverse complement strand
TTTGCTCGTTTGATCCAACTCATGCTTTTTTTAAGTTCTTCATACTCGTTTGTAATCTGAACAACTGCCTGGCTATCACCACACATATTATCTGGATGGAAAATTTTGATCAAATCTTTATATCGCTTTTTCAATCCCAAAATATTGGTAACTCCTTTAAAATAGGGTGAATCTTCAACATTTTGCGACTTACGATATTCACTCAACGTATCATGCTTTATCTTCTCTCTTTGAAATGTTTCACGATCACCTGCTAATTGTTTGAAACCCGTTTCCAATATTTTAAACTTTTTATCAAAAAACATTTTTTCCTGTTCAATTCGCATGTTTTCATGTTTGATTCGATCCGCTAGCTTCTTGGACTCACGTATTAGTTCTTCTTTCTCATGTTCTAATCTCGTACGAAGCATCTCAAGTTCACGTCTCTCATTCTCAATACGAACACTTTCCTTGAACAAAAACACTTTTTCATCCGTTAATGGTTCTTTACAACCATCCACCAACAAATCATCATCCATCAAATCAAATAAATCGTTCTTCATAAAAAACCATCCTAATACTCTGTAGGGAAAGCTTTATCCAAAGCTTCTTCATCGCTAATTTCAGGTTTCATTTTATCTGTAAACTTATCAACTAGATCCGGTATCATATCTATAATCTTAGTAATGGTATCTTGGTTCTTGATATTCACCAATTTTGTTTGACCATTATGAATTACTAACACAGCACTTGGTGACATTTTTCCTGTCATTCCACCACCACCGCCATTCTTTCCTTCATTCACAACAGCTCCAGCACCTACTCCAAATGTTACATCAATAAGTGGTAAAATAATTGTATCCCCCACTTGTGTAGCTTCTCCTACAACCGTTTTCGTAGTAAGAAAACTCTCCATTCCCTGCATTAACGACCCCACTACGTTGCTAAAATTATTTTCACTCATTTTACAAAACCTCCCTGATTACTTTTCTAAATAATTGTCTGATTTTCTTATCTATAATTGCAATGAATGTCAGATATAGGAATACAATCATTTGCATGCGACCCTTAATAAACAAATCTCCATCTAATATTTCTTGATCATAATACGTAATTAGCTTCACATGACTACTATAAATCGGATATAGTATACCATAAACTGAACATACCTGTCCCATCAAGTATGGATTATCTTCAAACCCAATCCGCAAATTCATTTGAAGTTTCTTTGGTTTTACGTGCTTTAACATTTTAAAGATGATTTTCTTGATTTTTTTCAGACAATACTTTGTATCCTCCTGCCC
>CAZWNX010000164.1:0-1360 GCA_964635395.1 uncultured Lachnospiraceae bacterium | reverse complement strand
GTTTGATTTATCTGAGCTCGATGTCTCTTCCCTTGATTTCTTCTTGAAAATCGAAGTGGATTTTGGTTTTTTAACGTTTTCCGGAAATAGTTGTTTGACCTTAATTCCAGCCACTCTAATATTCACATATAGTTCTTCATTATATAAAACCTCAACTATTAAAAAGTTGAAAAACATGCTCATTATTCCACGTGCGCTGACTTTACTTCCATCTTTTTTTGCATTTATTTTATATCCGACTGGCACAAACAACGTTGCAAGTCCAAGTAGTAAGAATACCAATAAAAGGACTACTATAATTGTACCAATTACTTTTAAAATATCTAAAATCATCCAATTATACTCCTACTGTGTAACTACTTTTAATAGATCTGCCTCTATGAAAGAAGACTTATGCCATTTTTTATGGAAGCACGATTGCTCCATCTTTAAATCTTTGGAAAAATCAATTGTATTAAATTTCTGATAAAAATATTCTACTAAGACACCTGCCAACTGATACGCCGAATTCATATCCGATGTAACCCCATAAATTCTAACATTTCGATTTTGATAATATCCTTCTTTCAACTGATCAGAATGTACAATATCAAACAAATCATTCCCAATCTCTGATCTGATAATTACATAGCACGAAAGTTTCTTATGCTGTTTTAAAAGCTTTTTGAAAATCTTAATCCTCTTTTTGTATAGTTTAGGTTCCATCCAAATCTGCTCATAAAAAAGTAACATTTTTTTACCCTTATGCCTTCATTAGAAATATTTTTTATTTCCCCATAAATTACTCTTTTTTAAATCCAAATACTCTTGATATGCTTTTTCAAGTATTTGCTTTTCATTTTGAAATTTGAGCATGTGATATGCCTCATGATATTTATAATACCCCGAATCTACAAAATATTCTTCACGTTGTGGTTTACTATAATAGCTATCCGCCATCATCAAGTACCAATGAACTTCCTTACTCACTACATCATCCGGAATGCTAAATGAATATTCGCTAATTCCAGCATATTTGATAATCGCGGCTTTCACACCTGATTCTTCAAACACTTCTCTCAATGCTGTATCTTTGTATTCTTCACCTTGTTCAACGGTCCCTTTTGGTAATACCCATCCTTCATACTTTCCCTTAATATTTTTGTATAGAAGTAAGATTTTACCTCGAAAAATAACCACACCGCCACAGCTTGTTGCTTCTATCATTGCAATTCCTCCCGTCATGGTGTGCGAAAACTTACCCATAGTATACTTTATTTTGTTGATAATCGCAATAAAAAGAAATGCGGGTTGCATGCCCTGCTAGTGCCCACGATTGCAAGACACGTTTCCACTATTTGCTACTCATTACGCTACATAA
>CAZWNX010000163.1:0-2753 GCA_964635395.1 uncultured Lachnospiraceae bacterium | reverse complement strand
ATATGAGAAGAAAAGACAGAGAAATAACGGATTATTCCAAAATGATTGAAATCTTAAAACAATGTGATTGTTGTAGAGTGGCATTCACGGAAGAAAATGGTCCCTATATTTTGCCACTTAATTTTGGATTTACAAAGAAGGACGAGCAGCTAGTTTTCTATTTTCATGGGGCAAAAGAGGGTAAGAAAATCGAGTTGATCAAAAACCAGAAACAGGTTGGATTTGAACTTGATTGTAAGCATCAATTAGTTACAGGTGAAATTGCCTGCGACTATTCCTACCTTTTTCAAAGTATTATCGGAAAAGGGATGATTGAACTGGTAGAAGATTATGATGAAAAAGTGACTGGACTAAATGTCATCATGTCACAATATAGTACACAATCTCATTGGGACTATCAGGAACAGATGGTAAACAGTGTTGCAGTTATAAAGTTAGTGGTGAGTGAGTGGACATGCAAAGAACATTGAACAGATCTGGTATGAAGTTACTTTTTATTGGTTGTATGATTACGATGGCATTATGTGGTTGTTCGGGTTTCAAACCGTCTGAACTTGATAATCCTAACAAGGTGGATGAACTGGTTGTTGGTATGCACGTTACCGTATCAAGTGATGAGGATGCGATGCAGGTTGTTGATCGTATGGACGAGTTGGCACAAAAAGGTATCAATTTATTGGTGGTTGAAGTGGGATATTCCTATCAATTTCAAAGTCACAAGGAATTAGCGGCAAGTGACGGGCTTTCTATAGAAGGTGCTTCAAGTATGGCCGATAAGGCCAAGGAATTAGAGATTGAGTTAGTACCAGAACTAGATTGTCTAGGACACCAATCGTGGGAAGACAGTACGAGTACACTTCTTAGTGTTTATCCTCAGTTTGATGAAACAATTGGTTTGTATCCAGAGAATGAAGGGATTTATTGTAGAAGCTGGTGCCCATTAAACGAAGAAGTGAATCCTATTATCTTTGACTTGATGGATGAATTAATTGAGGCATTTGATGCGAAGGCATTTCATGTTGGTATGGATGAAGTATTTTTAATTGGTGAAGATTCATGCCAAAGATGTCGAGGAAAAGATAAAGGCGAATTATTTGCTAAGGCTGTAAATGATTACTATAATCATCTAGTGAAAGAAAAGAAAGTCAAAATGTATCTGTGGGGAGATCGTTTGCTCGATGGGGCAGCGCTTGATGATGTATACAGTGAGTGGGATGCTTCTTATAATGATACCTATAAAGCGATTGACCAGATACCAAAAGATATCATCATAATGGATTGGCACTATGATCCATTAGAGGAGTACCCATCTATTCAGTATTTTGTTGATCATGGATTTCCAGTGATGACGGCTAGTTATAATGATGTTGATGCTACAAAGGGATTTGTTCAGGATACAATGCGTGTGCGAAAAAATTCGAACTTGGTACTTGGGCATATCTATACAAACTGGGGTGACATTGATAATACTCAATTAGATAAATGGCCGCCATTTGTCGAGACAATAGAACTTCTTGACAGTAATGAGAATAATGGGAGATAGTTGTGAATCGATTTATAGTAGAAGATTTGTTTGGGATAGAAGGATTTAGTATTGCATGGTATGGGGCTATTATTGCATGTGGAATGCTTTTGGGAATTGCGCTCGCAATAAAACTAGCAAAAAAACGAGGATACAAAGAAGATTTAATTCTAGATTTGGCTGTCATTGCAATTCCTACAGCAATTGTAGGTGCCAGACTGTATTATGTGATATTCGAGTGGCGGGATTACGTAAGTGATCCACTTAGAATATTTGCCATCAGAGATGGTGGATTAGCAATTTATGGTGGCGTTTTGGCTGGACTTTTAGCCGCATTTTTGTATAGTAAAAAGAAAGCAATTCCTTATTTTCAATTAGTGGATTTACTAATTCCAAGTTTGGTATTAGGGCAAGCAATAGGAAGATGGGGCAATTTTACAAATCAAGAAGCCTATGGAAATAGGATTATGAATGAGTCACTACAATTTTTCCCATACGGAGTTTATATTGATGCGTTGGGGGAATGGCATCAGGCTACTTTTTTCTATGAGAGCATGTGGAATCTTTTGCTATTTGTTTTTTTATTAGTTCTTTTTGGAAAGCAAAAAAAAGATGGTATACTATTGGCTACCTATTTAATTGGGTATGGTTTGGGCAGATTTTTGATAGAAGGTCTTCGTAGCGATAGTCTGTATTTGATTGGGGAACTTAGAGTTTCACAACTGCTCTCCTTGATTTTAATGCTAATTGGTGCCGCAATAGTTTTAAAGCATTCCAAATTGTTTGAAAAATAAGCAAAACTATACAAAATAACAAAAAATATTGGTAAATACTAACAATTTTTCAACATATAAGTGCATTGATAGAAAGAATGAATCAAGATATCATAACAAGTGTAAAGACGAAACAGGACTTTAAACAAGGGCGTTACGGCAAGAGATTGCTGGTAACGCCCTTTTTGGTTCGCCCAGCATGGGCGAACTCTTACGGGTGAAAGTCCCGAGTGTGCCTTAGTAGCAGGAAACACATAGCCAAGCACAAGGGTGTCCATTGTGAGGTGGAATCTGAAGGAAGTGGGAGGCAAACCTCTGGTCTGACGAACAGAAATCACATACAAGGCAGTTCATAATGGATAAGGTTGCTAAACAAACTGAAGTCCAATACTACTGTAATAAATAGTGTCTACTGATTAATCACAAAAGCGTTGATTTTGCTGACTTTCAGGCTGTTT
>CAZWNX010000162.1:0-2787 GCA_964635395.1 uncultured Lachnospiraceae bacterium | reverse complement strand
TTTATTGAGGCGGTAAAAGAGTATGAATTACAAAATTCTAATTGTTGAAGATGATTTAGTGATAGCCAGTCAGACCAAAGAATTTCTCACAAGGTGGGGATACGATGCATATGTAGCAGAGGATTTTCATAATGTGATGCAAACCTTCGTGAACAAGGAACCACAGCTTGTGTTATTAGATATTTCACTCCCCTTTTATAATGGGTTTTATTGGTGTCAGGAAATCAGGAAGCTGTCCCAAGTGCCGATCCTTTTTCTATCTTCTGCAAGTGAGAAGATGAGTATTGTTATGGCAATGAATATGGGAGCGGATGATTTTATAGCCAAACCCTTCGATTTTGATATTTTGCTTGCGAAAGTATCTGCAATTCTTAGAAGAACGTATTCTTTTCAGGGGCAGACAAGTTTACTTGAACACCACGGAGTGATTTTGAATCTTTCCAATGCGACAATGGAGGTCAATCATAATAAGGTCGAATTAACCAAGAATGAGTTTCGTATTTTGCAGATTCTATTTGAACATAAGGGTGAGGTTGTATCAAAGGATGCCATTATTCGGCATTTGTGGGATGCAGATTGTTTTATTGATGATAATACGCTTGCCGTTAATTTAACCAGACTACGTAAGAAACTTGAAGAGGTTGGTTTGTCGGGATTTATTACGACCAAAAAAGGAATTGGATATCTACTTGAATCGTGAATGTGACTAGAGGGGGCAAACGTTATGTATAAGCCAACGAAACTGAGTAAGATCGTATTATTTTGGTTTCATGATTATAAAAAGCAAATTATATTGGTTCATTTTTTTGTAGTCATCTGCGTGATTCTTTCAAAATTAAGTAAAATCAGTCTTTTCCCGATTTTATATGGTTACATTTTATTTGCATTTATTGGAATGTGTATGAGCGTGATTTCGATTCATAAGTATAAAAAACGCTATGAAGAACTGATGTGTGCACAGGAAACGTTAGCGAATTCGCTTGATTTTTTGCCTAAACCTTCAACTAAAATGGAGGAACAATATCTTGCAAGAATAGTAGAACTTTATGAAGACCGATCAAGGCTCTATTATGAGATTCAAAAGCGGGAGCGGGATGAACAGGATTATTATACTTTATGGATTCATCAGATTAAGACGCCAATCGCAGCGATGCGCTTGGTACTCCAGTCTAGGAGTTCTCAAAGCGAGAATGATTCCCAAGGTGAACGTAATTCACTTGTATTAGAACAGGAACTTTTTCGAATTGAGCAATATGCACAGATGGCACTTCATTACCTGCATTTACAGAGTATGTCCTCGGACTTTGTTTTGAAAAAATATTCCTTATACGAAATCGTAAAGAAAGAAGTAAAGAAATATAGTGTTAGTTTTATTGAAAAAAAACTTTCTTTGGAATTTGAAGAATTTGATAAAGAATTTGTTACAGATGAAAAGTGGTTTGGTTTTGTGGTAGAGCAGATTTTGTCAAACTGTATTAAATACACGAACAAAGGAACCATCACAATTTGTTATGAAGAACAGGGGCTAGAATGCAAATTGATGATTCGTGATACTGGAATTGGGATACTTGAAGAAGATATTCCGAGAATTTTTGAACGAGGTTATACTGGTCTTAACGGTCGTATTGACAAGCATTCAACGGGTATTGGCTTGTATCTATGTAAGGAAGTTCTTGATCGACTTGGAAAGAAAATCGAAGTGCACTCACAGGTCTCAAAAGGGACACTATTTACTATTTTCATTTAGACTTACAAAAATGTAAGATTACAAAAAGAAATGTAAGCCTATGTAAAGGCAACGCATTTCTTTTTTTGTTATGATCAATAAGAAATCAATAAGGAATCAATACATATGTTTTGTAAAAGACAGAAGGAGTGAAACAATGGCTTTATTAGAAGTGAAAAATTTGAGAAAAGTATACACAACAAGATTTGGAGGAACACAGGTTCAGGCCTTAGATGATGTTAATTTTTGCGTTGAAAAGGGTGAATATGTTGCCATCATGGGAGAATCAGGGTCTGGTAAAACAACACTTTTAAATCTATTAGCATCCCTTGATAAGCCGTCACAGGGAGAAATTTTACTGGAAAACAAATCGTTTTCTCATATCAAATCAAAACAGCTTTCGGCATTTCGTAGAGACAATCTTGGGTTTGTGTTTCAGGACTTTAATTTACTAGATAGCTTTTCCATCAAAGACAATATTTTATTACCCCTTGTTTTGCAAGGTAAAACGTATGAAGAGATGGAAGCAAGAATGGAACCGCTTGCGAAAAAGTTGGGAATTGACGACCTTTTGAATAAATATCCTTATGAAGTGTCTGGCGGTCAAAAGCAACGTGCAGCGGTTGCAAGAGCACTCATTACAGAACCTAAGATTATCTTGGCGGATGAACCAACAGGAGCACTTGATTCAAAGGCTTCGAATAGCTTATTGTCTCTTTTTTCAAAGATCCATGAGCAGGGACAGACAATTTTGATGGTGACACATAGTGTGCAGGCAGCTAAAAAAGCGGGAAGAGTATTGTTTATCAAAGACGGCAATGTATTCCATCAAATCTATCGTGGTACATTAAATGATGATGAATTATACAAGAAGATTACAGATACCTTGACGGTATTGCAGGCCGAGGAGGGGGAATATGAATAATCATAGATTATTGCCCAAAATGGCGATGAATGGAATCCGAAAAAATGGCGGAATGTACCTACCCTATATTTTAACGATGACATTTGCAATTGCAGTATTTGTTATTTTTAGTAGTATTATTCAAAATAAGATGCTC
>CAZWNX010000161.1:0-2879 GCA_964635395.1 uncultured Lachnospiraceae bacterium | reverse complement strand
ACAACTAGCACTTAACGCTAGGGTGTGGTATTTTTTTAATGATAAGTGTAACGAATACAAAATTAGATGGACCTATATATGAAAACAAAAAAATGGAGGTAGCGCTTGATGAGCATTGATGAGGCCTACAGAGAGAATTTCCAGCTTGTTTACAAGTATTTATTTGGTTTAACAGGTGGAAATGATCATTTAGCAGAAGAGCTAACACAGGAAACATTCTATCGGGCAACGAAGAAAATTAAAGAATTCCGTGGAGACTGCAAATTGTCCACATGGCTTTGTCAGATTGCAAAGTATGTCTTTTATCAGGAAATCGATAAAAAAAAGCGGAGAAAAGAAGTTTCACTTGATGTTGCAGTTGAATGTGCTGCATCTGAAAATTTAGAGAAGAAGTTGATTGATCAAGAGCAAAAGCTAGCGATTTATCAAAGCATTCAAAAACTTGACCCAAATCAAAAAGATGTCATGATGCTTAGACTAAGTGGAAATTTAAGTTTTCGTGAGATTGCAGTCATACTAGGTCAAAGTGAGAATTGGGCCAGAGTCAATTTCTATCGTGGGAAAAAGGTGATAGAAAGGGAGGTACAAAATTATGAAATATAAATTAAGTTGTAGTGTGATTGAAGATTTACTGCCACTTTACATAGATCAGCAAACAAGTAGCGATACGAATCAATTGATCATTGAACATTGTGAGTTATGTGATGATTGTAGAAAGTTAAAAAATGATTTGGAAAAAGAAATTGATTATTTGATTCCATATAGTGAAAAAAGAAAAAGGAAAAGAAAATTTAGAAAAATAAGCATTATTCAACTACTTATTGTTCTTTACATTTTTTTGTTAATTGGTTCGATTGTACTTATCAATTTAGATTTCGTTTTTGATTTTTTCTATATATAGCTAGGTGAAAATAAGGAGGTGAACGGTATCAAATGAAATCAATAAATCAGAACAATACGATTCCATGCTGTGTTTTTAAGGATTTAATTCCAAGTTATGTGGAGAATCTGACTGCAGAAGAAACAAAAAGACAGATGGATGCGCACTTAGTGGAGTGTACAAAGTGTCAAGAGAGAATCGCTGAATATAGAGAAGAACTTGAAGCAGAAGAAATTGAAAACTTAAATCTGTCTTTCAAGATGAAAAAAGCATTTGTGAGGAAAAAATATCAATTGTTAGGTATCGTAAGTGGTTTTGCACTCATTGTGTGCCTTCTGATTGGTGGCTATTTTGCAAGTATTCAAATTAACGATGCTGTTAATAATATCACATATGATACAACGAGTACATTGAATTATGGAAATATGAAACACTATTATGGATTATCAAAATTAAAACTTTTTCCACCACGCGAAAGGATACAAAATGAAGGAAAAATTTTAGAATACAAATGCAAGTTAAATGGTAAAGTCTATCAGGATTGTGTGATTTTTCTAAAGTGTAAATACCAAGATGCCGCCTATGATAATGAGATTGAGCGACTCAAAGAAGTAAAGGGTGATAACTCTATGAAGTCTGTATATACAACTACGGATTATCCTTATCCTGCAGTGTATGCAATGAAAAACACAGAGGGATGTAATGAATATGCTCTATTAATAGAAGAAGAAAATAGTATCGTTTATGTTTATCTACAAGGGTTTCATGATCGTAGAACACTTATTTTTTCAGAAGACTATCTTCCCAATGATTATGGACAAGACGGTTTTCCATATGAAGAGGTAGATGAATATAGTATCTATGAGGGGGAACCAAAATGACAAGGATAAAGAAAAAGAGATTTTTAAAAGGATTTCTGCTTGGGATTGTTCTTACTTGCTTGACGTGCTATGCCCTAATGAATGCATTTATATACCTTGTTATAATGGGGGGACCTGGAAGGAAACTATCGGAAGCGGCGCAGTATCAAGAAATATTTGATGAAAAGTACAGATTGCAAACAGGATTGATTATTTTTCCAGAAACAATACCACAGAATGTGGTGGAACCAGAGTTTCGATTCAGGTGGAGAGATTACTTTAATACGCCAATGCATGAGATTTTTTTACAATGCAATTATGATGATGCCACATATAAGAAGGAAATAGATAGACTTGAAAAAACCGCTAAAGTATATGGAAATAGGCGAGAAAATTTATTGCACAAAAAGAATGAAAACTATCCCTATGAGGCATATGTTTCCATTGAAAATCACCAGTTAAGTTATGAATACGCCATGATTACTGGGTTCAATCAAATTACGTATATCTCTTTAAGCTCAGTAAGAGACAAACCGGTAGGGTTTCCTTCTAAGTACTTACCGATAGATTATTTTGAGGAAGATACGGGATTTGCTGGTGGATATTCAATTTACATGGAATCGAATACGAACCTGGGATTATCGAGTGATTTTACAAGGGACGAAGAGGTTGTAGTAGAAGATGCACATATGCAGGTAATTGGAGACTATAATGTGATTGTGTTTACAGAATATGATAGCCAAGGGAATGAGGTGATTACTTCGTGTGAGAGAGGTGTTCAAAACGCCTACGAACCGGCCAAGAAAAAAGTATGGAGTGATATCAATGGAACGATTTATCAAGAAATGCTCATTAATAAAGAGCGAACGAGAGCAACCATTATCTATAAAGAGGATGGAGTTGACAAGGAATTTGTCATAGAAATTCCAAACTAGTCTATAATCACACCTGTTATTTTAGAGGAGGACACTTTTCATGTATTATTGCTTTGATTTCAATATCTTAAGCCTGCAATGTTTACAAAATAATAGTATAAATGATTTCCCCTCTTTACACGCTCACCCAAATAGTATAAAGTAATTTAGTTAAGATTTGTCACTACAGACAATTATAAATTTAATAAATATAGGGTGTGCCTG
>CAZWNX010000160.1:0-2938 GCA_964635395.1 uncultured Lachnospiraceae bacterium | reverse complement strand
CCTAAGATGGGCTTCTACTCGAGCGCGTAACTCAATAATACTGAATGGCTTCTTGATATACTCATCTCCACCTAAAAGCAATCCCTTTGATAAGTCATGTTCACTATTCCTAGCACTCATAAACAAAATCGGACAATTCACTCTACTTCGAATGCGAGCACAATAGTCAAACCCATTTTCACCTGGCAACATAACATCTAACAAGACCAGATGATACTTCAAATACTCTTCCACTTCAATTTGAGGAACACTAAGATGGGTCGTTACATCATGCCCACTCGTTTCTAGAGTACGTCTAACAATTCTTAATAAATCTTCGTCATCATCAATCACTAAAATATTGGCCAACTTATCACCCCACAAGATATAATAGTATCATTATTGATCCGCCTCATTCATTTCCGTCATTAATGCTTTTACTCGATGTTCATGATTTACATCTGTCAAGATTGTCAGGTAATCTCCCTCATAAATAATTGTATCTCCTTGAGGCGTAACATGATTCTCTCCTTGTTTAACTTCAACTAACAAAGTTTTACTCGGCCACTTAATATTTCTTACTTTTCGATTTGCTAACTTTGATCCATGTTGAACAATCATTTCAACAAGCACTTTCTTATTATGGGGCACTATTTTCTCTGCCGTCTTTTCATTATCTATCATCTGTTCTAAGAGTGCTTCATAAATAGGTGGACTTTTCAACAAATCTGCAATTACATATGCAGTAATGGATACAATCGTAAGCGGAAGCATGTTGTGAAAACTTCCAGTCATTTCCATCACCAGTACAATCCCTGTGATTGGTGCTCTTACGATTGCTGTCAAATATCCTGCCATGGCAAGTATTATAAAATAATTCAGCAATTTAGGATCATATCCAAATAAAATAACAAATTTTCCAAAAATTGCCCCTATAAGCGCTCCCAAAATAATGAGTGGGAAAAAAATGCCACCTGGAGCCCCAGATCCAAAACTAATCATGGAAAATAAAAATTTGATCACAAATACAATTATCAGAAAATAGATTGTATTCTGAATTGTTAATTCTTCTACAATTCTATGTCCTCCTCCTAATACTACCGGAAATACAAATCCCATAATTGCCGCAACAATAAAAGGTATCATTACTTTGATTTGCACAGGAATTGTTTGAATGCTACTGTACAGCTTTTTCGTTTTTAACAATACATAATTATATGCTACTCCAAGTACACCCAATAAAATTCCAAGCAGAATCAGTAGCCAGTAATCATTCAATGCAAGCGTTTGCGTTATCTCAAAACCAAATACAGGAGACATCCCGAAAATTTGCTTCGAAACAAAATCTGATACAACTGCTGCCGACATTAACGAAAGTAAAATAGTTGGTGAAAAATACTTAAAGATTTCTTCAAGAGAAAAAATCACACCCGCCATTGGTGCATTAAATGCTGCGGACAAACCGGCACTTGCTCCACTTGCAATCAGTATTTTTCGTTCCAACCTTCCTTTTCCTATCTTACGCCCAATTCCTTCTGCAATACTCGCCCCCAGCTGAATAGATGGCCCTTCTCGACCAAGTGACAATCCAGCTCCAATTGCAAGCACTCCTCCCACGAATTTAGCAAGTAATGTATGCGTCCACGGCTTTCTATTTCTAAAATATCCCTTCAAAATTCCTTCTATTTGTGGTATTCCACTCCCTGAAATCATTTTGTTGCTTGATACTAATTTACCCGTAATATATCCTGCAATTAATAATAAAACTAAAAATGCAGGAATAAATTCATAATTGCTCTTTAATTTTTCATATGCAAAAAATGAAAACTCTTCAGCATAACGAACTGCAACTCGATAACTTACTACGACAACACTCACAAATAATCCTACAATCATACTTTTAAGTACAATCCAAATCTTTTCAGATCGCTTCTTTATTAACACTTTATAATTATTAGACAAATCCATTCCTCATTTCTACTACTATAGATGCTAGTTCTATAGTAGTAGAAAACAACAAATAATTCCATACTTTTTTGTTGTTTTTATTGAATCCCTTTTTGCAAAGCCTTATTAACAGCATTCATAATGGTTTTGCTAGATGCTGTCGCACCACTTACAGCATCCACCTGATCCGTGTTCTTTTTAACCATATCTCCCACAATCACCTCAGCACCTTGTCCCTTCCCATTTCGATGCTCTAACAATTTCACTTGGCTCATTTTGTGGTCTTTTACTTCAACCTCAACCTTAACATATACGAGTGCGGCTTCACTTTCTCCCACATATGTTCCATCTGACACTTGTTCCATATCAATTGTCTCATTCTCTAAAGCTTTTACACTATTATTGGTATTCATAAACATATAGGCAATTCCTCCACCAATTAATACCACAATGACTAAAAAAATCCCCACAACAATTTTTGCAACTTTCTTCATGTGCTTTCTCCTTAACCGTCACTAACAAACTAAACAATGGATAATTCTGAAACAAAGGAATGAATCTTATTGTAATCACTATAATCGCTCGATTTTGATAAACCAATAATCATATCCTCTTCTTGTTTTGTCTTTATCTTTTTCTTACTAATTGAACTGCGCATCATTTTTAACATGGACTTTTTAAAAAATCCCATCTGCTCGAAATTTATGCCACCTTGGAAATAGTGAAATGTTATCTTCTCTAAATGATTCGTTGTAACAAGTGAATCCGAAAATTCTTTACTCTCTCCTGTTAATCCAACAGCAAAAACTACTTTCTTCTCATCTGGAACTTCCTTTATCTTATCCAACCCAGCTATTGTTCCACCCATAATCCAGCCGCCAAAGATGATTCGATCATACTCATTGATTGAAGCCATTGAAATTTCCTTTAAAGGTACACTTTCACATTCTATTTTTTCTGCAATCCAATTTGCATATTTTTTTGTAAAACCTGTTTCACTTTGATAAACCAC
>CAZWNX010000159.1:0-3012 GCA_964635395.1 uncultured Lachnospiraceae bacterium | reverse complement strand
TTGCCAACCCTTAATAAGTCGGATAGCTTGTTGATTGCTGTGCCATTTCGTTAAATATTGTAGCAAACGAAACTCCCCCTACCAAAGAAATTACAATCATCATGACAATATACAAAACAAGCATTATTGCACCCACCAATAAATACGCTTTGAAAAAGTTCGCTTTTGATTTCTTAGTCGAACTGCTAAATGCCCAAACAAACATCATAATAATATTAAGGCATGGAATGCAAAGTATCAAAAATGTAAGCATCCACTCACCCATAGTTACCGGCTCAGCATAAATGTTCATGCTATTACTTGCAACTCCCACTGGGGGTAAATTCATATTTGAACCTTGATACATATTTGAACCCTGATACATGTTTGATGATTGATAATTATTCTGTGGTTGATACATGTTTGATGACTGATACGAATTTTGCGATTGATAATCCCCCTGTGGTTGGTACATATTCGTCGTCTGCTGCTCGGTTTTTGGACGATAAACTGATTGCCCTTCATCTGGAGCCGTTCTCTCAAAATACTGTTCATTATTGTTCGTCGAATTATTGTTCGTCGAATTGTTGTCCATTGAATTATTGTTCATTGAATTGTTGTCCATTCTTACTCTCCCTCGTCATAAGTAGTTTTGATTTGTAAATTTATAATTCTACCTCCTAATTATCACAAAAATCATAAATTCTGTCAATTTGATTATTCCACTTTAAGCGAAAGGTCAAACACTCTAATGATACGTTCCAATAGATTTCCCTTCGTATAATTAATAGGTTCAGCTCCTGGATAAAACGTATACATACGATATCCATAATATACAAACATCGCCACGATAATGCTAATCAATAGCGGTTTGAAATATCGGATTCGAACTCCTTTTATGTATCGAAACCAAAAACAATATACCCCAAACATTATCCACACATATATAAATGGATGATACTCAAATGCTTCCTTAAACTCTAAAAGAAGTATATTTATAAGAGCTCTGGTCATACCACACCCAGGACATGGAACTCCAAACAGTAATCGTGTTGGACATACCGTTCCAAATAGATGATCAATCACAATCCACACTGCTAACGCAATCACTGCTCCCACATAATTGGACTTAATATCGTGCCAGAGTCTACCACAAATCAATTTTACTATTTTCAAAATAACTCCTATACTACAATTCGTTTCAGTAATTTTCCGAGATTAACCATTGTGATATGATAATATGAAAACGCCTCCATTTTTTTTGGAAATAGGTCATTTCCCCAATCACCTGGAATTGGATAATGCGTTGAGCTACCTTCATAAACCACTTTATCCCCTAAAATCTTTTCAAGTTCTTTGATGGATACAAAATTCCGCTTCTTCAACTCAACTCCCACACTACTTTTCTTAACGACTGCAAGTATAAACTCTATACAAGTGTATGCTTTCTGAACTCTAATTCTTCGCTTGATTGGAAAAATAAGTGCTGAAATGAAATTATACACATACATTTTTGAATTTTTCTCAATACAAATTAGAAAACGCATAATTTTGTTTTTTTCTTCTATACTTAATGGTATTTTGCAGACCTTGATCATACACAATTTGTCTTTATCATGATATCTTCGAAAAGATTCTTCAACAAACCCACCATAAAAAGGGGCGTTCTCGTAATGTCTTGAAAAAGAGTACAATTTCTGCAGCTGATCATCAAACGATATCGCAACATGATTATATCTGTGCTTTGTCATAAACCGAATGAATTTTCCCATTTTACATGGTGTAGAGGCAAAGAGAACATACAGATTATGACCACTTTGATTATTCTTAAGCAAACCTTTTAGTTCATTCTCGATCATATTCATACCCACTTTAACTTTATTTTAAATATTGCATAATAATGCTTCCCATAATATCTAGTCCACATTGCTTTGTAATCCCATTTAATTCATAAGCGACTTTTGGCATGCCATAGACAACACATGTTTTCTCATCCTGCCCCACTGTGATCGCTCCTTTTCTTCGCATCGCCGCAATTCCCTTGGCACCATCATAACCCATTCCAGTTAGAATTACACCCACCACGCGATTGCCGAGGCACTCCGCAACAGAATGGAACATGACATCCACCGATGGACAATGTCCGTTCACTTTCTCACCCTCAAACACCCTTAAATAGAGTCCCTTTTCAGATCTTTTTACTTGAACATGTTTATCTCCTGGCGCAACATAAATATGACCCGGTAATACAACATCTCCGTTTGTTGCTTCCTTAACCTGAAAATTAGTTTGTTTGTCCAAGCGTTCTGCAAACATCCTTGAAAAGACAGGTGGAATATGTTGAACAATTACAATTCCCGGGAGCAAGGTTGCTGATTGGTCAGGTAATTGTTTTAGCAACTCATAAATCGCTTCCGTTCCGCCTGTAGAGGCACCAATTGCAATCAAATCAAAGTCTTTGATCTCTTTTGCTACAACAGCATGTTTCTTCGCTTGATTACTCTTATCTTCAACATGGACACTTGCTTTTGAAGCAGCTTTAATTGCCATGACTAAATCCTTAATGAATTTCTGAACATCTTGTGGCGATTTGGCAGAGGGTTTTGATACAAACTCAACAGCACCAGCATTCATAGCGTCAAAAACCTTGTCGCTAATTGAACTGACAACAATTACTGGAACTGGATACTGGGGCATCAATCTCTTCACAAACTCAATACCACTCATTTTTGGCATCTCAATGTCGCAAGTCACAACATCTGGATCATATTCGAGGATTTTATCCCTTGCTTCATATGGATCTGCTGCCGTAGCAATCACCTGTATATCTGGATCCATTCCAATTCCTCTTGCGATTGCCTCGCGAAAAACTGCACTATCATCTACAATCAGAACTTTTATTGCCATATTAATCACCTTTTCCCCATAAACTATACACTTAAATTATAACGAAGTTTGGATGATAAGTAAATTCATTTTCTAGCTATGATTTATATAAAACCATAAAAATTCCAATTTATCTGAAGTAAAACA
>CAZWNX010000158.1:0-3051 GCA_964635395.1 uncultured Lachnospiraceae bacterium | reverse complement strand
GATTAAAGTTGAAAGACCTTCATTTTTGGAGGTCTTTTTGAATGTGTATGTCAGTAAATATGGGATGGATTAATCTAGATGATAAGTGTATAATAATAGGATAATTAGAGCAAAAATATATCTTATAAGGAGGGGACTTATGTTAGATAAAATTGATTTGAATCATAAACTTTCAAAACAAGAGTATAAAAAATCAATTGAGGCGTCCGGGCTTAAACTCGCTTTTTTACAACGAGAATGTAAGCAATTAGCAATCCCGGTTTTGGTTTTGTTTGAAGGGTGGGGAGCTTCTGGAAAAGGAACACTAATTGGTCAACTAATTGCGCCACTTGATCCACGTGGTTTTAAGGTTTTTACAATTCAAAAACCATCTGAAGAGGAGAGCATGAGGCCGTTTTTGTGGAGATTTTGGACCAAAATGCCTGCCAAGGGCAGAATACATATAATGGATCGAAGTTGGTATCGAAACATTACCGATGATTATAAAAATGAGTTAGCACAAAGAGAAGTTGCTTACTCTGAAATTCTGAATTTTGAAGATGAACTTAGCTCAGATGGAATGGTTATTATCAAATTCTTTTTGCATATTTCACAGGAAGAGCAGAAAGAACGACTAAAGGTTCTTGAAAAGTCTCCACAGATGTCATGGCGTGTTACGCAAAGAGACTGGAAACAAAACAAAAATTACGATGAATCAAAAAGTGAATTTCATGAAATGCTGTTAAAAACGGACTCTAGCGCTGTTCCGTGGTACGTAATAGAGGCCCAGGATCGAGAGTATGCGGCGGTTAAGATGATGCATATTGTAAATGAACGATTAGAAGAAGCGATCAGAATTAAAAAGAGAGAGACATTAACACGTGCAGAAGAAAGTATTGATAGCAAAGAGATAAATCCATTTTCAAACGGTGTTTTGCGAGGAATTGATTTAGATAAAGCGCTTGCTCAAAAAGTTTATAAGAAGAGATTGAAAGAGTTACAGGAAGAATTGTCAAAACTTCACTTTGAAATGTATTTGAAACGAATTCCGGTCGTCTTGGCGTTTGAAGGGTGGGATGCAGGTGGTAAGGGTGGAGCAATTAAAAGAGTGGTTCAAAATATGGACCCACGTGGATACGAAGTAATACCAACAGCGGCACCAAACGATATTGAGAAGGCACATCACTATTTATGGCGTTTTTGGAATGCGATTCCAAAGGCCGGTCATTTGACAGTTTTTGACAGAACATGGTATGGCAGGGTGATGGTTGAACGTGTCGAAGGGTTTTGTACAAAAGAGGAATGGAAAAGAGCGTTTAAAGAAATTAATCACATGGAAGAGCATTTAACGAATTTTGGATGTGCAGTTCTAAAATTTTGGATGCATATTGATAAGGATGAGCAAGAAAAGCGATTTATTGAACGTCAAAACAATCCAGATAAACAGTGGAAAATCACGGATGAGGATTGGAGAAATCGCGAGAAATGGGATGAGTATGAGATGGCAGTGGATGAAATGATTCTAAGAACATCAACTCCAAATGCTCCATGGATTATTGTTGAAGCAAATGATAAGTATTTTGCAAGAATTAAAGTGCTTGAAACGGTAGTGGATACATTAAAAAGTGTTTTGGATAAAAACTGATTTTGTGGAGGTAGTATGCAATATATTGTAAGTGCAGCGATTGGCTATTTGGTTGGAACAATTAACGTAGCATATCTAATCGCTAAAAGACAAAAAGTAGATTTAAAAAGCGAAGGAAGCAAGAATCTTGGGGCATCAAATGCAACCATGGTACTTGGTGCAAAAGCTGGGTTGGTGACGGCATTGACAGATATATTCAAAGGAGTTATTGCCATACTCATAATCCGGATTTTATTTCGTGAATCTACTCTTTTGCCTGTTATAACAGGAGTGTTTTGTGTATTGGGCCATATTTTCCCCTTTTACCTAAAATTTAAAGGTGGAAAAGGGTTTGCTACATTTGTTGGTTTAATGTTTGGCGTTAGTTGGAAGGGAGCTGTGATAGTAGGATTGGCCCTTTTGCTCTTTGCTTTTTTGTCAAACTATATTGTAGTTGGAACGATGACAGCGATTCTTGGATTTCCGGTCTATTTATTTATTGAAAATAAGAATATATATCAGATTTTGTGGATGATTCCATTGATTGTGCTTATTATTTTTCTTCATCGAGATAATTTGAAAAGAATCATGAGTGGAACTGAGTTTAAACTTCGTACAGAACTTTTGAAAGGAATTAAGAAAAGTAGAAAGTAGGTGGCGTTATGAAACAAACAAAAACACTAATAGTGATTATTGCAGTATTGGGATTAATCCTTGTTATGGTTTGGGGAACTGTGTTTTTGGGAGTAGCACGCGTTGTGATTGAAAAAATAGTGAAATCCAATCAAACGAATGAAGAACAAATTACTAGTGATCCTTCTTCTGAAGGGACCCAGATACAAGAACTTAAGCTGCCAGAGGATGTACTTGCGGAGTCTTTAGACAATGAGCAAATAGGCATTGAAGAACAAACAAATAATGAAGATCAAGCAAGTGGTGAAGAACAAACAAATGTTGATGATCAAACGACGGGTATTTCCTATCAATCGGCTGACGTAGCAGGTACATGGTATGTCACTTATAGACGATACTATTCTATGGGATATGAAGAGGGATATGAGCTATTAGGACTTGACGAAGTATTTATTACGATGACTATTTATGATGGAAATGAGTTCGAATATGAGATTCTTCCGACACAAGCATTTATAAATGGAGAAGAATATAATGATACGTTAGCAAAGTCGCCAAAACTATATACGGGCTATATAGATGGGGACAGCCTTATGCTTTACACAGATTTAGATGATTTTTATTTGGAATTTGGAATGGAGGCAACGGAAACAATTGAGCCCGACTATATCCGAATCCCATTATCGGTTCAAAATGGTAAACTTTCAGGAGTTTATGAGACAACTTGGAATAAAGACATCGAAGGGCATGATATGAAATATACAGTTACTTTTGAAATGGTTCAGGAATAGGGGGAGATAATCAATGGAAGGTAA
>CAZWNX010000157.1:0-3066 GCA_964635395.1 uncultured Lachnospiraceae bacterium | reverse complement strand
TATCAAATCGTACCAGCAATAAATAGAATTCTGTTTCCTGTCGATTGCACAAAAACAAATTCTTGCAATGCACACCATTTCCCAATTCTTTGACAATATGTTCACAGTCAAGAATGCTATGTGCCGGTTCATGATGTATTACTTCATACTGTATATTCAGTATTTTTAGTAAATCATATACTTGCTTTTCAACTTCACTCATTCCGTCTTCTAGCATATTCATATTTCCTTTATTCTTTTACATTTTTCTCATTTTAACTTATAAACCATTTTCTATCAACCACCTAGTGATTCCCTCTTCTCTATTTTTTAGAGCTTCTGAGGTTTTTTCTTCTGAATCAAACTTCTTTTCTGCAATGATTTTGCCATCCATCATAAACAATACCCGTTCACTATGAGCAGCTACTTTCGCATCATGTGTTACTAACAAAATAGTGGTTTGATTTTGGTGGATTTCTTCTAAAATTGACATGATTTCAGATGTTGCTTTTGAATCAAGCGCTCCAGTTGGTTCATCACCGAAAATAATATCTGGGTCATTCATTAGAGCTCTACAAATTGCGACTCTTTGAAGTTGTCCCCCCGAAGCTTGGGTGATTGAATTATTTGCAAGCTGATCAATGCCCGTCATCTTCATTAATTGATTCGCCTTTTCATAGAGTTCTTCTTTTTTCTTATTTTTTGCAACAAACGCTGGAAATACGATATTGTCAATTAGTGACAAGTTTTTCAACAAATTAATATCCTGAAAAATAAATCCCATTTTATCTAATCGAACCGATGCTAATTTCTCTTCCTTCATCTCATTCAATTTGTCTTGATGAAAAACCACTTCACCCGATGATACCGCATCCATCCCACTGATATTGTATAGGAGCGTTGTCTTTCCACTTCCAGACGGTCCCATAACTGCAATAAATTCTCCTTTTTCAATGGTTAAATCTACATCCTTCAAAATGTGTAATTCATTATTTTTTTCAAGTTCAACTTTTTTATTTATTTTTTTGGCTTCTAATATTGTATTCATATTCAATCCTTACCTTTCATGAGTTTTTTCATCTGTTTACTGTTATTTAGCCCTTTAACTCCCTTGACAAATCTCTTTGCAATGACAATCCATTCAGTATTTGGAAAAAACTGCCCTCTATTGTTGGACCATTTGCTGGTAGTTTTTCATCTATATAAGCTTGTTTAATAGCTGCAACATCTTCTTTATTCTTTGTCTGAAATTGTATTAAGTATTCTACTTCTCCAACTCCATTTTCCAGTAATTCACAGTAATCTTTTTGGCTTAATAAGAATCGCTTAGACGAGGTAAGGGAAGTACTCATTTCATAATCTCTTACATAATCGGATATTATGAATTTCTTTTCATATTGATCTTTTCTAATCCAAAGTTCATCTCCAACCTTAAGCTTATACTCTTGCATAAAATAAATTGGAACTCCAATTTTGCCATCTTCCATCCTAATTATTTCATTTTCAAGATTTAAAAGAAAATCAAATTTCTCATTTTGAACAACAAACCCCATATCCTGTATCGTCGTTGCAAAATTCCTTTGATCCTCCAACTCTACATACATTCCCTCAATGTTTAGTAATTTTACGGTCTCCTGATTTAAAATGTTACCACTATGATTTTTTACAAATTCATCTATTTTGTTCTGATTTAGCTCTCCCGAATGCATAATTGCCAAATCTGCCGCACTAGACGCCACCTTTAAATCCGACATAGACTGTATCAAATTTGCAATTATATTCATTCCACTTGCCCCAAATACAGTTGCTAATGTGATGAATATAAAAACTGTCACTGTAATTATTTTTTTCCTCAAAAAGTCTCTTTTTACCATTTCTAAAAACATAAATCAGTCCCCTTTCTTTATGCGACCGACGGTCGGTCGGTCGATTAAAGAATATCATATCCATTTCATACTTGCAATAGTTATTTCTAAAAAATAAAAATCCACCCTATTCTAATCAATAAAGTGGATTTCTATAAAAATACTATTTTCCATTTGCAATTTTCTATTCCTCTCAAATAAACTCATTCATCATAGTCTACTTTCCTCTTTTCCCTCGAAATTCCACCATTCATATGATCAAGCTTCTCCTGATTTTATCCATTGCCTGATCTAATCGCTCTAGTCGTTCATAATTCATTGAATCAAAAAATGATATCTGCCTACAATTCTCCTCTTTGGATATTCTGGCAGTCTGAATTCCTAATAATCGAATTGGCGTTCCATCCCACATCTCATCAAACAATGCACATGCTTTTAGATAGATTTCACTTGTTATACACGTTGCATTTTCCAACACGCTTTGATGAGAAACAAAACTCAGATTTGTAAATCGCATATTAACAGAAACTACTTCTATTTTTACATCGTCATTTCTTAACCTTCTTCCAATTGTTTCTGCCAAAGAAAGTAAGACGATTTTCGCCGTATCTGAATCTGTTACATCAAATGCCAGTGTCGTGGAATTGCCATATCCTTTTAGAGCACTTGGCTCTGAATCTACAATTGTAAAATCCTTTCCATTCGCAAAATTCCAGATTGTCTCTCCTTGCTTTTTCAGATAAGACGTTAATAAGGTATGCACAAGATTAGGTTTTTTAAAGTCACTTGCCATCTTGGCTAGCAATTTATTCGAAGATACTCCAACATTCACTGTAAATCCGAGGGTCTGATAAATTTCATCTTTGATTCGATTAGCTGCAACTACAGGCTCCCCAAATAGCATCTTCGTTCCCGTCATATCCACAAAGGCTTCATCAATACAATATTGTTCTACTAGATCTGAATACTTGCGTAAAATAGCAATAAATGCTTTTGAACTTTTCTCATACAATTCATAATGTGGCTTCACCAAAACCAAATTCGGGCATTTTCGCACTGCATCTACAACAGGCTCACCTGTCTGAATCTTATATTTCCTGGCCTAGATGCTTCACTCGATAAACGGCTTCCCAGCTTAAAAATGCACTATTTACATCAATATGAAATATCACTCTTTCTTCCATTCAAACACAACCTTTTTATGGAAACACTTCAAATAAAT
>CAZWNX010000156.1:0-3160 GCA_964635395.1 uncultured Lachnospiraceae bacterium | reverse complement strand
GTTAGATAAGGAGCTGATATAAATGATTCATACAAAACGATTAGTGTTACGTGAATTGAATATGAATGATTATGATGCACTATATGTGGTTTTGGCAGATTCAGATATTATGCAACACTACCCATATACATTTGATGAACAAAGAGTAAGGAACTGGGTTACAAGAAATATTGAGAGGTATAGAATCTTTGGGTTTGGATTGTGGGCTGTTTGTCTGAAAGAAACAGGAGAAATGATTGGTGATTGCGGGCTTACGATGCAGAATGTGAATGGTTTCATTAAGCCAGAAATTGGGTACCATATACGCAAAGATATGCAACAGAATGGATACGCAAAAGAGGCAGCATCGGCAGTAAGAGATTGGACCTTTGAGAATACGACATTTAATGAAATTTCTTCCTATATGAAATATACCAATGTTCCTTCCGCAAGAACTGCAATGTCGTGGGGGTGTCATCAAGTAGAAGAATATGAAGATGAGGAAAACGAGAAGACAAAAGTATATGCTATAACAAGAGCAGAGTGGCTAAAACAGGCTGATTTGTTGGAGGACTGAGGGATGGTTGTTTTTATAAGTGGGGCAACACATGTAGGAAAAACAAATCTTGCGCAGAAAATGATGGAAAAGTATCATTTCCCATATGTATGTCAGGATCACATAAAGATGGGCCTGATTAGAAGCAATTGCATTCATTTGACACCTGAAGAGGATGAAGAACTAGAACAGTATCTGTGGCCAATTACAAGAGAAATGGCAAAGACTGCTATTGAAAACAATCAAAATCTGATAATAGAAGGCTGTTATTTTCCGCTTCATTGGAAAGCGGATTTTGAAGATGAATATAGCCGTAATATTAGATTCATTTGTCTTTGTATGAGTGACCAGTATATTGAATACAATTTTCATAACATCAAGAACTATGCTTCATGTATAGAATCGCGGTTAGAGGATGAATCTTGCACAATGGAACGGATTAAAAGTGAGAATCAAAGGTATAAAATGGGTTGTGTTCAGAATGGGCTAGACTATATTTTGATAGAGGATGATTATGAACTTGCAATCAATAAAGCCATGCAATTATAGTATCTGTATTTTTTCTGCGTGGATTGTAACAACGATTGGATTAAGAAGTCTGTGGGCTGTAGGGGGAAATGATGAAGAAAATTTTGGTTGTACTTATTATAATAGTAATGATATTTAGTTTGGTTGGATGCAAAGAAAATAACTTAAAGAGTGATTTTAAAACAGTCCTAACATTAGACGATGCCCATGTGTATAGCTTTCATTGTGGATATCTTTCGATAGAAAATAGACTTAATTATATGCCCATCTTCATTGCCAATGAAGAACAGCTAAAGTATGCTCAAGAACGATATGGGTTGGCTTATAAATATGACAATGGATTCCCATTAAAAGATGTTGAAAAATCGGTTGTAGATGAATTCCAAAAGATGATAAAATCATTTCCCATTTCAGAGTATAATTACTTAATTCAATATGATGAATTCAGTTGTGGTGGCTATGATTACCACGCGGATCGTGTAATTATTGAACAAGATAATATATATTTTCACTATGATAAGCAAATTGAACCTGAGGATGAGTATGTACCGGAATGCATGGATGGATTTTATCACATGGCAGCAATTAAGAAAGAAATCGTAGAAGATAAAGTGTTTTCAAATGTGGTTTACCCAGACTACAATGACATTAATCAATCATTGGGCTTTCGTTATGCAGCTTATATTGGAATCGAGGGGACGCAACTATATGAATGCTATGGTGACAAAACATATGTGTTGACTTCGAGAGAAGAATACGATAGGTTTTTGAATATGGCAAAGGGGATATCTCTACCAGAAAATGTATCACTTGATGTTGATAGTGGTACAGATTTTGATAATGTTTCTGTTGCTGTTAAATTTTGTAGAGTAGATACTTCAGAATGGGCATGCTGTAATGTGACAAATGTTACAGTTCAAGATGGAAAGGTTGAGTTTGAGTACGATATTAGTGAGATTGACCCACAAAAAGTAATTCCATCTTCTTGTATGATGGAAGCATATATTCCTAAGCGGTTTTTGGAAGAAAAGTAAATATAGGAGTAATACTAGATTCGTTTGTCTTTGTATTAGTTTGAACGATTGGAGATCTGTAGTCATGAAAAATAATTTGAAATTGTTACCAGTAATGTTCTATCCATACATATATATGATTTGTTTGGCGATGTATGTTTATATTTATTCTAATATTGATAATTCGATGGAAATGCAGTCAAACGGTATGGTTATTATGTTCATCCTAGCAATTGTATGCAATCTGTATTCGTTAATTGTAGTTGTAGTAAATCTAATTATGGCGATCAAAGGAAAATACAATGCTATAGAATTAGTTAAAACGAATATGATCATTAAATTAGTTCATATTCCAGCATATATGATTCACTTCGCCTTAGGGATGTTAGGACTATTAGCAAGCGTATGGGGAATTGGGTTTATTCTGTGGGCTGTTCTCATTGATTTAATGACGATTGGACTAACTGGAATGATCGGAATTAGTGCCAGTGTTTGCGCTAGAAAAGAGGGGATGTTAAGCAAAAAAATGGCATTGTTATATGCAATTTCGAGCTTCATATATTGTGTAGATGTTGTAAGCGCGATTGTGTTTTTTGTTACATTGAGAAAAGGCAGAGTGGCCACGGAGGAGGTTGTGAAGTGATTCATTTTATCGGAACAGGAAGTGCTTTTAACACGAGGCTTGGAAATACAAGTGCGTATATTTTGGACCATCATTCAATGGTCTTAATTGATTGTGGGGGTAGCGTTTTTCATCAATTAAGAGAGTTAAAATTATTAGATGAATTAGCACAACTAGATATTATTATTACGCATACTCACCCAGATCATATCGGGAGTCTGGGTGAGGTTGTTTTTTATGCCCATTATGTCTTAAAAATAACTCCAAGAATCTACTTTCCTGATATGGAATTATTAAATAAATTTTTTGCATGCATTGGTGTTGAAGCAAATATGTATGAATTAGTTGCTGAGACAAAGACTGTTATTGCTACAGGGTTTGGCGACCTAGAGTTGTCTTTTATGCCAGTTTCGCATGTACCAGTAATTCCTGCATATGGATTTATCTTAACATCAAAGGATT
>CAZWNX010000155.1:0-3193 GCA_964635395.1 uncultured Lachnospiraceae bacterium | reverse complement strand
CTTCATCAACTCTGGTTGTAAAGATGCGCCTGCATGTGCGATAAATCCAATCATGATCGCTGGAGCAATTGCTGTTCCCATAGAACGAATAAGTGAAACGGATGCCAGCGCTGAGTTTGACTCATTTTCATCTGTGTTCTCAAGAATCATATAATTAAGTGGTGTTCCCATGGTAAAGCCAATTCCAACTCCAATAAATACAAGACAAATTGCCACGGTCATAAAATGTGGATACTTTATCGTTACAAAAATCAAGAATAGTGCACCTACTATGGAAGCCATAAATCCTATCATTAGTACAATTTTTGATCCGTATTGATCAATTAATTTACCAGATAGTGGTGCACTGATTCCCGCAAATACGCCTAAGATAATTACAAAATATCCACCTTTTCCTGATGGAATTTTGAGAATATTTTCTGCTAACTGAGGAACAAATATCATACCCATAATAACAATTCCTGTTATAAATGAAAGAATGAAAATAATAATGATTTGAGGATTTTTGAAATAACCGATATTTAAAACAGGGTCCTGTGCCTTCTTTTCAATCCACAAGAAGATTGGTAATAAAACAAAAAATGTAATTAAGAAAGGGTACACTTTCGTCGATTGAATGGTTGAAGTAAATTCAAAGAAGTCAATGTTTTTAAGCCCATATAATAGAGATAGAACCATTAATGTTAACGTTACAATTCCCCATATGTCCATTTTTTTAATATCAACTTGCTTGCTATTTGGAAGCGTGATCAACCCCGCAATAATTATGAATAACGTAATTGGAATATTAATGTAGAAAATAAACTGCCAATTATTTACACCAAAAATATCTAGAATTGCACTTCCTGCTGAAGAACCAAAGATATTAGCGATTCCATACACTCCACCTACGAGTCCTAATGCCAGTCCTCTTTTTTCAGCTGGAAATGCAGTTCCAACTTCTGCTGTTGCAACAGGAAGAATTCCACCGCCACCAATTGCCTGAATTACTCTTGCAATGAGTAGCATTTCAAAACTCCCAACGTTTTGAGAGAGGCCACACAAGAGAGAGCCCAGTCCAAACAAAAAGATATTGCATAGGTACACATATTTTCTCCCAAATTTATCTGCTAATTTTCCCATAATTGGTATACTTGCAGCATATGCCAGCGTGTAAATGGTAATCATCCAGATGCCCGTTTTTTCATCCACACCTAAGTTACTTTGTATAATTGTACGAGCTGGTGTTACAATTCCCGTATCGATTGCACCCATAAAAATTCCTAATAAATACACTAAAACCATAATAATAAAATGCGATTTTGTAGATTTTGCTTTCAATTTTCTTCCTCCAATGCTTGATTTACATTTTGCAGCATGACTCCTAATATCCTGTAAAGTTCATCCTGATCTTTTTGCGTCAGCCCCTTATATAGAATTTGATTCCATTCATCAATATTCTGATTTAAATGACTTATAATTCCTTCTCCTTTGGGTGATAGTCTAACAAGGTTCTCACGCCTGTTTTCAGGATTTTGGATTCTTTGGATCATTTCTTTTTGCTCTAATTTCACAATTGTCTTAGCAATTGCACCTTTATCAACCATGTACTGCTTGGCAATGGAGTCCTGATTAATATTAGGGTGTTTTGCAAGATGCATAAGAATGATTTGTTCTGGGAACCCTAGTTGATACTCTTCTAACTTATGTTCCAAATAGTGGTATCCAAATTTCACTATTTTTGAAAACTTACTCATAACCATATTTTTCCTCCATTTGTTGAAAGTTCAACTGTTGTCTTTTCAACAATAATAATTGAATTTTGATTTATTGTCAATATAAAACCTCCCACATTTCTGTGAGAGTCTGTAGACAAAAGCTCATATATGAAAGACTTTTTGGATTTTTTACTCGTTTTTTTAGGCATTAATAGCTATTTTTCTTCTAAAATGCCTAATTTCTGGCGTCTATCGGCCTTTTTTAGGCATTTGAGCCTGTTTTCTTACTAAAAGCCTAATTTTCGGCATTTATCAGTTGTTTTTAGGCATTTGAGCCCATTTTTCTGTTCAAATGCCCAATTTTAAAACCTCCCACATTTCTGTGAGAGGTTTTTTCATGCATACTACTTATTCTGATTTCTTTTGCTTTTTCTTAAGAATAGCTATGATCACTATAAAGATTGCAAATATACTAATTGCACTAATTGTAATAATTAATAACAAAATATTCTTATTGTTATTTTCGGTATCCTGCGACTCTAATACAACAGGAACATCATTGTTAGATGGTTCTACTACTGGCTCAACCTGACTATCTTCCTCTGCAACTAATTCCACTTCTTCGTCCATAAATACAAGTGCATAGGTAGAAAATTGATCCGTTTCGAAAGTAAACATCTGTGTTGTTGGATCATAGATTCCTTCTATATAGGATACCTCACCATCATGTAGTCGCATGATTTTATATGTTCTGCTAATTGAATCATCTGAGCTAATGAGAGATTCTGGTATCTGAATACTAACACTAATCATTCCGTTTGGATTTGTTATCTTTGTCTTCTTATCTGAACCAATTTGCTTGAACAGTGAAATATCAATATACATTCCCAATACATTATCTTCTAAATCACTCTCAATTTTCGCCTTATCTTCCTGACTTACTTGATCGCTAATATCATTAATCTCTAAGAATATTTTGGCATCTTCTCCCTTTTCTACTCTCTTTAATTCAGCGGCCGTCAAAAGCATAGATGTTAGATTGTCTACATCATTGTTGAGTGTTGTTGTTGGAAAATCGGATTCCTGATCAACTTCTTTTACGATGATTCCTTCATCACTACTCTGCGTTGGCTTCTTCACAACTGTATTTTTTGGCTTGTTGGTTGGTGGAACAATTGGTTGTACTGGAGGAATGACTCCACCCGACCCTGCATTTGTAACAACATATGCCGCAATGTCGATTTTAATTGCTGAACTTACATTGCCCTTTTTATCTTTCACTTTAATATAAATATCTTTGGCTCCTGCTGTTAAACCAGTCGGATTAGTAATAGTTGTTTCCGCTGTGGTACATGCCGTTCCAACACCGGTTGTATCAATACTTGGTGCTCCTGCTCCATCTGCTACAATCGCATAGTAATAACTTCCTGCTTCATTGGAGGTAAACTTCACGGTTCCTGCTGTATCGGATGTTCTGGTAACTGCTCCTGCTATAA
>CAZWNX010000154.1:0-3297 GCA_964635395.1 uncultured Lachnospiraceae bacterium | reverse complement strand
ATCAAACTACAAATTTCTTAACCTCTTCATGTAATGTGAAAGATACTTCCACACATCTCTCAACTGCCTTTTTGATTACCTCAGACATACGCATGATATCTGCCGAACGTTCTGCTATTTCAGTGGTTCCAACCGCTCCTTCACTTGTAGCCTTGCTAATGGATTCAATAGAATCCATTACATTGTCAATGGAAGCAATTAACTCTTCTGATGTAGCACTAAAGTCAGAAATGAGTGAATCAACTTCAACTGCATCCGAATTATATGTTTCAGCAACATTATGGAAGGTATCATAACTTTTCATAACATCCGTAGCAACAAAATCTAACAATCTCTCCGAGTCGCTTGACAAGTTTTTAACTGCCGCAGTAACTTTATTGGTAACTTCCTGAATTCGAACAACTGTATACTTAGATTTTTCAGCAAGTCCCCTGATTTCATCTGCTACAACAGAGAATCCTTTTCCTGCCTCTCCAGCTCTTGCTGCTTCTATTGCAGCATTGAGTGCTAACAGATTGGTCTGATTTGTAATATTCATAATGGAAGTTGATAGTATTTCAATTTCTTCTACAACTCTCGCATCTTGTAATGCCTTTTCAAGACTCGACTTAATATTGGCATGCATTTGAGTAGTCTCTTCACTCTGCCTACGTGTCTCTTCTTTAATATCATGAGCGCGGCTATGAATTGCAGACGCTTGTTCCGCTCCGTCCTGTGCCCTGAGTGCAATATTTCTTGTTGCCACATCAATTTCAGCAGAAATTTGACTGATTGAATCGGAAGTTGCTGCCGTCTCTTCCATACTTGCAGCTAATTCCTGTGTTGTTGCGGAAACTCCTTCAATGAATTCTGATTGGAGATAAATATTTGCTTCTATTTGAGCCACTATTTCATTTAAAGCAGTCTCACTTTCTTTTACACCACGTACAAGGCTCTTAATTTCTTCCTGCATGCTATATAATGTCTGTCCAAGCATACCAAAATCATCTTTTCTCCTCGACAATTTTTTAGGCAATTCCTGTGTGAAATCTCCCTTTGAAATAGGTTCTAAAAATGCGCTTGCTGCTTTGACCGAACTGCTTACATCGATGCTTATTGAAATTGCGATTACTCCTACAATTACTAAAAGAATTGAAATAATCATAATGTAAACCATTGCAGTGTCAAACAAAGATTGTTTTGCAATTTGTTGTTGCTCCGCTATGTAGTCATCAATGTAGTCCGTATAGTTTCCGGTTCCAACAACCCAATTATATGGTTTGAACGCTAGACTATAACCCCTTTTTGGAGAAGACTCTGTCTCTCCTTCTTTTGGAAACATATAATCCGTGTAACCACCACCCTCTTGCTGACCATTGGCTATAATTGCTTTTATCATCTCATATCCATTTGTATCTTTTGCATCTATTCGATTGGTTCCTTCAGCTTCTTTTCCCAATAACACTACATTTGTTCCATCTGTTGTGTCAATCCAAAAATAACCGCCTTCTTTATAGCGAAGATCGCGAACTAAATCCGCCGCTAATTTCTTAGCTTCCTCTTCTGAATATTGACCAGCCTGCTGATCATCATAAATATTTTGTAACAATGATACAACATTATTTACTTGCTCCTTAATGTTCGTATCATAATCCGCTCTTATTGTTTCTTCCATTAATTCAATGGATCTAGCTGCGGCAGATTGCATACTAATAAGTGAAATAAGACCAGCTATTAGTACTGTGATTAGTATAGAGGTAACAAGAATCAACATTTTTGCTTTCACTTTTAGATTTTTCATATGAACGCCCCCTATAGCATCTTTCAAAATCTCTTTTACAGTATCTAATTATATCACAGCCATTGAATAAATGCAGTCTTATCTTCACAATTATAGCCTGCCTTTTTATAAAAATTCAGAGTACTCTCCTCTTTCGATCCAGTCATCAACATTATTTTATAGCAATTCTCTAAGATCGCTATGTTTCGGGCATAATCAAGACATTTTGATGCGATTCCTCGCTTTCTATATTCCTCTCTGGTAATTACATTTTCAATGAGTGCATATGGTCGCTGATGATGGGTGAAATTAGGAATAACTACACATATGAGTGAAGCCACTATCTGCCCATCTTCAAACGCTACAATAATATGATGGTTTTCATCTTTCATAACATGTTCCCATAACTGTAGTAATTGTGATGTCATTTCGGGCATTTGGTTATTATGCAAGTGTGTATACAAATCCAATAATTGTTCTAGTTCCGATTCTGCAATTTCTCTTATCATAATTAGCCTCTCCTAATAGCTCAAAATTCCTATCACTCGTTGCTATTTTCGATTTTCTCATTCTCATTCTTTATGTTTTTAACATACCACTCCCAATTTTGGGCATACCTAGTATTCCACGATACACTCGTTATACTTGAATATGGTATATCAAGCAATTCTTCCTGCCATTCACCATCTGCATTAAATTCCTGAAACAACAGATGCTTTCTACTCACTTTTTTCACCAATCCAATTGTATATAAACCTCGCGTCTCATCTTCAATAACGAGAAATGTATCCAACTCTTTTAAAGTCTGAAAAAGGGTCTCCCAAGAAGATAAATCAACATTTGGCATCTGAATTTGACTCTTAATTCCCCTAAGTTCATTTATTTCATCGCACTTATCGTTTTTTATTTCAGCTTTTGCTAATTGCGATATTTTTCGAACACAGTATCCATCTAGCAAAAAATCATTTTCTTCCTGACCTAATAAAAATTTATTGGTCAATGCATTCAAATAGTAGTAATAATAATTTTCATCATAGGTAAAATAACATCGACAGATTTTCTTTTCATCCATCGCTCTACTCAATCTTTCTAACTTCTTACTCTTTTTCATCTTAATATCCCCTTCTCTTTCTCAATGATTCCTATGTCAAATAGCTTTATGTCTCTCTAATCAAGATCGATAGGTCTCTTCAATTTCTTCGATTGTCCACACTTCATCTTTATACTGAAGTGTTACTTCCAAACCCTCACATTCCTCAATCGAGTTATACTCAATATCAACACAAATCACTCTTTTATCTCGAATTTTCTTCTTTACTTCTTTTGGACTGATTATAAGAGTCGTCCAATCATACTTTTCATATACGGCATCGGCATCGGCATAACCATTCTCACGCAGATGATTTGCGACATCGTCCTCCTCTTCAAATCCTACATCATTTGGGCCAAGCACCACAATCACTGTATCTTCATTGGCATAATTTGTTTGTACCCATTCGTTATATTCTTGTTTCAAAGACTCATCAAACGCCGAAATA
>CAZWNX010000153.1:0-3493 GCA_964635395.1 uncultured Lachnospiraceae bacterium | reverse complement strand
ACACTAATTGTACTTTCTAAGCAAATCTTTGCAGTTGCAAAAGAAGAGTATAATCGCAGCTCGGAATTTTTTGAAAAAAATGTTCGAGATTATGAATATGCAGCGATTATTGAACTTGCACTTGAGGCTTTAGAATATGATGATATTGTTTTGATTAATGCACCATTTGCCGATGAAGTAAGGAATGAAGCGTACATGGAGGCATTGCGTAATAAACTTGAGATGAAAAACACAAGGCTAACAGTTATATGGGTAAATACAGATGTTGCCGTGTGCAAGCAGCGGATGATTGATAGAAATAGTGATCGTGACCGTTGGAAACTAGATCATTGGGATGAGTATATTTCAACTGTCAATTTTGATATTCCAAATGAACTAAACGATCCACTTTGTAAGGATGATTTGCTTGTTTTTAACAATTCATCACAAGAAGAGTTTGAGCGATCAATGGATGATATTCTTCATATAATTGAAGGATAATTTCTTTTATAAATAATTTACAATTGGCTAGTACTAATCCTACAGGATTAGTGCTAGTTTTTTTATGTGCGAATAGATTATTCATAATTAATCAAAAAAACATATTGACAAACATCGATATGAAAACTATAATGACAATAGATTGATAAACATCGATATGAAAAAAGTTTATATATTGCAGGAAGGCATGGGTAATAGTATGAAAATAGTTTGGGATTTTTTTCAAAATCAAGTCCTAGGAATGAAGTGGTTAAACGCACTCATTGGAGAGGGATTAACGGCATTAGGTTTAGATGTGTCAACAAGATTAGGAGGAAGCATTCAGTTTTTCCTATATGATACAATAAAAATATTTGTACTTTTATCAGTATTGATTTTTGGTATTTCCTATATTCAAAGTTATTTTCCACCTGAAAAGACAAAAAAAATATTGGGAAGATTTCATGGAATCAAAGCAAATATATTGAGTGCTTTGTTGGGTACGGTAACTCCATTTTGCAGTTGTTCTTCCATACCTATTTTTATTGGATTTACTAATGCTGGGCTTCCGGTGGGAGTGACTTTTTCCTTTTTGATTTCTTCGCCCCTTGTTGATATGGGTGCTTTGATTCTTTTGATGGGTGTTTTTGGAAGTAAAATAGCGATTGCGTATGTAATTGTTGGTCTAATTCTGGCAGTTACGGGTGGCACTATTATTGACAAGTTAGGGATGCAGGATTATGTTGTTAAATTTCCAAATCCGACTGCAACAATAGATCTTGAAGAACCAAACTTGACTAGAAAAGATCGAATGATTTATGCCAAAGAACAAGTTGTTGCAACGGTAAAAAAAGTAATTTTATATATTTTTGCAGGAGTTGCGATAGGCGCGATTATACATAACTGGATTCCAGAGTCATTCATTCAAACAGTTTTAGGAGAAAACAATCCATTTTCTGTATTGTTAGCAACGATTATTGGGATTCCAATGTACGCGGACATTTTTGGGACAATTCCGATTGCTGAAGCACTCTATGCAAAGGGTGTTGGAGTTGGAACAATTCTTTCCTTTATGATGGGTGTAACAGCATTAAGTTTACCATCTATGATTATGCTTAAGCGAGTTGTGAAGGGCAAATTACTAGCCATTTTTATTGGAATTGTAACAATTGGAATTTTATTTATTGGATATTTCTTTAATGCATTTAGCTTTATTATTCTTTAGGTAGTTATTTTATTAAAATACATAGTTTGAGTGAGGGAGAAAACATGGAAAAGAGAAAAATCGGTTTTGTAGGTGGCGGAAGAATTACAAAAATTATGATGGAGGGTTTGAGAAAAGCAGATTAAAACTTAAGTGAAACAATTGTATTTGACCCAAACAGTGAGTGTCTGACAGCTTTAAAGAAGGGATTTGCGGAGTTGATTACAACAAGTGATTCGTTAGACAATTTTGCGGACGCAGATGTAATTTTTGTTGCAGTGCATCCACCAATGGTTGTTGAAACATTGGAAAAAATCAAACCATTTATAAAGGATACTGCAGTGGTTGTATCACTTGCACCAAAGATTACGATTGCTAAAATGCAAATGATCTTACCAAATATTCAAACGATTGTGCGTGTTAATCCAAGCGCACCCAATGTTGTAAATCAAGGAATGAATCCAATGGCTTTTTCAAGTAATGCAGTGAAGGAAGATCAGGATTTTGTAATGGAATTATTTGGAAATATAGGTGAAGTAAGCATTGTTGATGAATCTAAAATAGAAGCATATGCAGTGATTTGTGCAATGGGTTCGACATATTTTTGGTTTCAATTACAACAGCTAAAAGAGCTTGCAGTAGAATTTGGTTTAGATGAGGCAGAAGCGAATAAGGTAATTAAGACGATGCTAAAGGGTTCAATGGAAACGTTATTTGATTCAGAGTTAACAAAAGATGAAGTTATGAATCTAGTTCCAGTCAAACCATTGGGAGAATATGAAGAAACAATCAAGGGATTTTATGATAGTAAATTGAGAGAAATTTTTGCAAAAATCAGACCATAACCAAACCATAACCAATCAATAGCAAAAACACAATACGAATTGACAAACATCGATATGTTATATACTATAATAGTATTGATGTTTGTTGAATTGTGAGGTAAAAGCTATGAATCTTAAATACGAATATGAAACATCGGTTTTCAAAGCACTTTGTGATCCAAATCGATTAAGAATACTTGAAACATTGCAAAATGACGAAAGATGTGCTTGTAAATTATTAGACGATCTAGAAATTAGCCAATCGACCTTGTCTCATCACATGAAGATTTTGTGCGAAGCTGGATTTGTGAAGTCTACAAAGCAAGGGAAGTGGATGCACTATACCATTCATCACGAAGGGTTTAAAAATGCAAAGAAAATATTAGAAGATTTAGAAATGGACATACAGGGAGGTGTATAGTATGGGATTATTTGGATTCGGTAAGAAAAAAGAGGTAGAAGAAAAGAGTGCGGGTCATGTTGAAGAACAGCAGGCAGTGAAGGTTCTTGGGTCTGGATGCGCGAAGTGCAACGAGCTTGAAAGCAATGTGAAAAAAGCGTTAGAGCAACTTGGTATGGAGACATCGATAGAGCATGTTACAGATTTTAATGTGATTGCCGCATATGGGGTTATGACGACACCGGCGCTTGTGGTAGATGAAAAAGTGATTTCTTATGGGAAAGTGCTAAAAGTAAATGAGGCAGTGGAACTAATTCAAAAAGCGAGAGCTTAAAGCTTTTTTTAGAAAGACAGGGTTATGTAGAGGATGGAAAAAGAAAAGTGCTGTCAGAGTAGTAGTTGCTGTTGTAATGATTCAAAGGTAAAGAAAATCGTGATTGATTTTTTATATCTTGATCTGAGTGTATGTGCAAGATGTCAGGGAACAGATGCGAATTTAGAGGATGCAATTCTAGAGGTTTCTAGTGTGTTAAAAGCAGCTGGTTATACAATTCAAGTAAATAAGGTGAATATCATATCCAAAGAATTGGCTTATGAATACAAATT
>CAZWNX010000152.1:0-3500 GCA_964635395.1 uncultured Lachnospiraceae bacterium | reverse complement strand
TGAAAATCATCTAATCACTACTATTCCTTATCACAGTTTTTAATATTTACTTGCAGTTAAGATAGCACAAGCTAATATGCAATGTCAATAGGAATCTTCTATTCTTTCCACAATGCATCATAAAGAAGAAGAATATTCTCCTTTGTATATGTTTTTTTTGCATTATCTGGGCTTTTACTTGCCAATGCATCTTCAGCCATTTTACCTTTTACAAGGTCAAACTCCGCCTTGTTTACTCCCAATTCTTTTAAGTTTTTAATATCGGCCAGCTGACATAGTTCATCTAATTTGCCCAAAAATTGTTTGCAAGAATCTGTCTTAGTTCCAGTACATCCAATCAACTGCCCTAGGTTTGCAAACTCCTCCTCTAACTCATTTTCCATATCATTCATACACACCCCAAGCAAAATCGCATTACTGATACCATGTGGAATATGAAAAAACGCTCCAATCGGTCTGCTCATGGCATGTACAATGGTTACAGAGGCATTGTTGATACAAATACCCGCTTCAAAAGCAGCCATAAGTAGCTCTCCTTTAGCTTCATCTATATTTTCTCCCCTTATAAACATTGGAAGGAATCTGAAAATCTTACGAACTGCAGATTCTGCAAAACTATTTGTGATAGGTGTTGCCTTTCTTGAAACATATGCTTCGATTGCATGCGTCAAAGCATCCATCGCAGTCGCAACAACAATATTACCTGGCGTTTTATCAACCAATTTAAAATCAAGTACAGCTATTTTAGGAAGAAGCGAGTCCCCTTTAAGAAGCATTTTCACATTATTATCTTCATCCGTTATTATTGTATATTTCGTTGCTTCTGAGCCCGTACCCGTTGTTGTTGGAATCAAAACGACTGGTGGAAAATCACCAAGTATTTCTTTTCCCATATAACTTTGTATCTCATTTGGAAGTACCGTCATTGCACTAATTGCTTTCGCACTGTCCATTGGGCTTCCACCACCGATTCCAATTACAAAATCACATTGATCCTCGTCAAACACCCGAACACCGTCAAGAATCATTTGAATGGTTGGTTCCTTCACAATATCATTATAAAGTACACTTTTCACACCATGATTGCTTAATAGTCCTTCCAATTCACTTATAACACCACTTGCTGTTACGTTCTTCCCTGTTACAATCAAGGCTTTCGAACCCAATTTCGCAATTTCACCCATACTATCAAGCAAGGCGTTTTCTCCATAAATCACTTTTTCCGGTGTAACAAATTGATATGACATATCGTTTCCTCCCTTCCTATTTCTGACACTGAGGACATTTCCCCACAAACTCTAGGCGATGCCCTGTGATTTGATATCCCGTTTCCTTTTCCAATTTACTTTCTAATTCACACAGTGGACAATTTGTAATATCTACCCTCTTATTACACTCAGAACAAATAATATAATGCTTATGTGTTTCATTAAACATTTGATAATATGCCTTCGAGTCACATCCCTGATGTTTTATCACAATTTTCTTATCTTCAAAAACGGATAAAATCCGATATGCCGTTGAAACATTCAGATTACTTTTTTCTCGCAATGTAATATAAATTTCTTCCGCAGTCATAGGAGCACTTGAATGTTGTAATAATTCAAGAATCTGCAATCTGTTTTTTGTTATTTTCAAATTACTCTCTCTTAGTAACGTTTCATTCATCCTACTCACCCAGCCCTCTTATGCAATTTTAGGTATATATTCTTTCCAACAATTACGAACACAAGTATCACAACCGAAATAATTGCTGTAAATCCACCTGGCGCAACATTCAGATAGTAGGACAGAAACAGTCCCAACAAAATATCAGTAACACTAAATAAAATAGCTGCTATAAAGGTAAATCGAAATCCCTTTTCAAACTGTAATGCCGTCGCAACCGGTAGCGTAATCATTGATGATAGTACCAAAACCCCTACTACCCGAATAGAGGCCGCAATTGCTGCTGCAACTAAGATCGTAAAGATATAGTTTATAAGACGAACTCGTACTTTAGCAATTTGTGCTGCCTCTTCATCGAACGCCAAATAGATTAGCTGATGATACAAAATAATGACAATTAGCAACGAAATAATACTCAACATTAAAATCGAAAATAAATCTGCTTTCGTAACCGTCAAAACACTTCCAAACATATAGGAATCTGCATTTGCCCTTAATTTTCCTGAACTAATAACGGTAATTGCAATACCAACACTTAGGGATAGGACAATGGATAGAATTAAGTCTGAGTATTTTTTTAGATATTTTCGTAAAAACTCAATAAGGGCTCCACAAACGGCAGTAAAAACAAATGCTCCAATGACTGGATTTTGTTGTACCAACAGACTTAGTGATATTCCTGCTAAGGAAGCATGGGACAGTGTATCTCCGATCATTGAATATCTCCTTACAACCAAGAAAATACCAATACAGGGACACAATATTCCAATCAAAATAGATACAATCAGTGCGTTTTGCATAAACTCATATTGTAACATTGTAGTTTTCCTCCCGTACTTTTAGATATTCTTTGGCATATTTGTCTGGATTGCACAGATGCCCTAATCCATTTTGAAGGTGATAGATTTGGGTGGAGTTGGCGTAGACTGCCTCTAGATTATGCTCTACTGCAATAATAGTAACCTTTTGCTCTTGGTTTATTTTCTTCAAAAGCGTGTAGATTTCTTTTCGACTATCTGCATCAATCCCTGTTGAAGGTTCGTCTAAAATGAGTATCTGCGGATTTCCCAAGAACGCTCTAGCTAACATAATTTTTTGAATCTGCCCACCTGACAAATTGCCAATCAAAAACTTTTTATAGTCCTTCATAGATACCAACTCAAGAACTTCATCAATTACTTCTTGATCTTTGATTTTTAGTAATTTGCAGTAGGAGTCTAATACTTCAAATACTGTGATTGGAAATCCTACGTGATTTGTATCGCTTTTTTGAGGAACATATGCGATTCGATCACTTTGTAGCAAAATGGAACCCTTCATAGGCTTAAGAAAACCAAGTATCAATCTTAAAAAGGTGGTTTTTCCACTCCCATTTTCTCCAATTACACTAATATATTCACCCTCTGAAATATCTAACGTTATATCACGTAAGATTATGACATCTTGGTTTCGATATGCAAAAGAAACATTATCTAATGAAATCACACGGTCTCCTCCATTCATTATTGACTAAGACTTTAATATCTATTATAATGCAAATGCAAACTATTTGCATTAATTTTATTATATTCTTCATATCCGATTTTCGAAAGGTGGTATGCTATGAAACGCTTCAAAGTACTCTCCCTGTTCTTGATAACTTTGATACTATCCGCTTCTATCACAGGCTGTCAGAATGACAACTCGGACTCCAAAGAAAACTCTTCAAAACTTCATGTAAGTGTCAGCTTCTTCGCAATGGAAGAATTCGCCAAAGCAGTTGGAGGAGACCGCATCGAAACATCTCGTATTATTCCTGATGGTGTTGAACCTCATAACTTTGAGCCAAAACC
>CAZWNX010000151.1:0-3549 GCA_964635395.1 uncultured Lachnospiraceae bacterium | reverse complement strand
AAATGGTATGTGGCCCATTGCAAATTTGTGGTATGTGCAAGAACACATATATCAATTGCCGCGTATTCGCAGAATATTCCAACGCTAGTGGTAGGATACTCTGTCAAATCAGAAGGAATCGCAAAAGATCTATTTGGTACTTATGAGAATTATGTAATACCCGCCAATACTATTTGCGATGAATATTATTTAATAAAAGCATTTAAATGGATAGAACGAAATGAAAAGGCTATTATAGAACAATTAGAGAATAAAAATAAGATTTACAAAGAGCAATTAGCGAAACTACCAGAGAAATTTATACTAATTTAGAAAGAAGGATACTAAAAAATCAAGTAAAATTATAGCGTTACTTGGTTTTTGGGCTGGAAAATGGAATGAATATTCTTTTTATTGGGAAACGTGAGTGCAATGGGTCAAGTGGCATTGAAAAGAAAATGGAAGGCCAGATAAAAGCTTTTGAAAAAATGGGACATAATGTATATTATACTTATTTTGAATCGGGTATCGTATATGTAAAAAATTCAAAAGGAGAAATAGATAAAATAACTCAATATCGCAATAATATTTTTTCTATGTATTTTGCAAATGAAAGAGCAATTAAATTAATTGTGAAAAATAAGCCGGGTTTCTTCAATCTTTTCTATATGAGAAAAGGAATGTGCAGTTCATTTCATGTAAGAAATTTAAAATTGATGAGAAAACAGGGGATTACTATTATAGAGGAAATTCCTACATTTCCATACGATCAGGAACTGAAAAAAATGCCGGGAATTGGTTTGAAAATATATTATTTATTTGATGTTTCTTCAAGGATGTTCTTGAAAAAATATGTAAAATATTTTGTAATATATAATGACAATAAAAAGATTTTTGGTATACCAACAATTCAAATTGAAAATGGAATAGATATTTCAAAAATACCAGTTCGAATAGAACCTAAGGAAGAGCAAACAATTCGTATATTAACAGTATCGGCAATGTACTTTTGGCATGGTTATGATAGATTAATTAAAGGACTTGCAGATTACTATCACTCTACTTTAAATCCACCAGTAAAGGTAATCTTAGAAATGGTTGGTGATGGTTTTTGTAAGGATGAGTGGAAGCAACTTTCAATTAAATTGGGTATAGGAGAATTTGTTAATTTTCATGGAATGCTATCGGGGAAAAATCTTGATGATGTATTTAACAGATGCCATTTAGCAGTTGCATCACTTGGTATTTTTAGAAAAGGAATTTATACTACATCAGAGTTAAAAATAAGAGAGTATACTGCAAGAGGAATTCCTTTTATAGTATCAAGTGTAGATTGCGGACTCCCAGATGATTCTTTTTTTTATAAAAAAATAAATGATAATGAAGAAAATGTCAACATAGATGAAATTTTAGAATTTTATCAGATTGTTTCTAAAAATAGTAATTGTACAAATGATATGAGAAAATATGCAGAAGAAAACTTCTCTTGGTGTAAACAACTTGAAAAAGTAATCAAAAAGGTTTGGATAGTGTAAAGTAACGTATGAAAACTAAAACAAAAAAATAAGGCTCAGTAGAACCTTAAAAAGAGAATATATGGATTGAAAATTTAGTTGTTGGTAGGTGACGCCAACCTTGAGTGCGCCAAAAGCAAATGCTCTGAGATCTTACCGACGGCGAAGTAACTCAGAAACAGATTGTTCTTCTCGTCGAATTCACAGCATTGTAGCATTTGCTTTTGGCACATTCAAGGTCAAGCCGAAAGGAAACTTTCGGTGGCTGTTTTGTTACCTCAGGCTTCATAATCTAGAAACAGATAGATATTAAGCCGATTTAGCTTGTTGCATCTGGTAGATTTTTTCCTGCCCCAGTTTAATCAGGATTTGCCATTTGGCAGGCATGTTGTCAGCTACTTCGAAGGCTTCTAATTCGTTTAGAGGTTTCCAATAATTATAGGGATGCGGGCGGAGAAAGTTATAGTAGGCTACCCACAAGGATACGCCATATAAAGCACCATCATCGGAGTGATAGCCGTTGGTATTGCGATAGGATGCTTTAAAAGTACGATTTAATCGTTCGACTACCTGTTTTACCCAACGATATTCCGTAGATACCGCATCATCATTGGTAAGCCCAATAACCTGCGTGATATCAAAGTCAAAACCTGCCTGCTCTTTACAATAAGACTTTGCGAGAGGATAAGCACTGTAACCGTCAGCAATGAACTTCAATGCTTTACCGGGAAAAGATTTAAACTTTTCGAAAGCCATGCGCATGGCAAGAATACAGGGTCCAACGGCTCTGGTATCAGAGACTTGATATCCAATAATACTTTTCTTACATGCATCCATGATGAACCAGACGTAGTGTTTTGCCCCCAGCTTTTTGATGTAAGTCTCATCGGCAGAGAGAATGTTAGAGGGTTTATAGTCGTAGGAATCTACGAATGGTTTCATAACTGCAGCAGCTGTCATGGCATAATGAGCAACGGTAGTATGGGATATTTTCACCTTATGGATTTCTTCCATAACCTGAGCAGTTTGTCTAGTAGATAACCTGCAGTTCACATGATAAGTAAGTACAAGACCAAGAATGTGAGGATTAAACTTTTTAAAGTCAAAAGAGGTTGCTCTCTTTGGAAGAGAATAGAGATCCATCGCAAAGAAATCCATCGTGAATTCACGGTAGATGTAATGGAGTTTATAAAGATATTTTTCTTCTGCAGAGAGATTTTGGGGTAGGAACTTTTGCCTGGATAGGTAATAGGGGCATTTGGAGTTTACGCATTTATGGATGCGAAATACCGCCCGTTCCTTTACTACGCTAAGGGTATTACCACAGTGAGGACATTTAAAAGTAATGAGCTTTTTATGTTGTTCTCCAGTTTGAAAGGTACAGGAGCATACAGAGCACTGGAATTGTCCATTTCCACCATTATTATCGTAAAGATAATCCTGAGGAGCACCACACCGTGGGCAAACAGTACCGAGAGGAACATTACGTTTGGAGTTTTGTCTAATAGAAATGGGTTTGATTAACTTTCCATAACGCCTGTGGAAGTATTTGATCAGTTGTTTATAATCGAACTTCTCATATTTAATCATAACAGGCGGCATGTCCACTTTAAATTTTTGATACTCGGGAGAATGGGAATCATCAAAAGCCCACTGCTTAAGAGGGATATATTTGCAGATAAAGTTCAGAAGCCAGCAGATTTGTTTGTATTGCTGTTGAATGATAGTAACTAAATAAGGTATAATAGGTTCCATGACAATGACTGTCCTTTCGATTTTAATTGTGGTGTCGGAACCTTAATTATAACCGAAAAAGGGGGGTCATTGTTTTTAATTGTAAAAAATGGTGTAACCCTTGAAAAATAAAGGTTTTATTAACAAGAGTAGTGTAAAAACTTTACACTAACAGATCCCAGGTGGGGGAGAACATATGAAAGCTACGGTTCCGATTTAGATATCATAACTTCATTAAGTACTTCCTATACGAAAGGACTTATAGACAGTGGTATAATAGCCTGTGCAAAACATTTCTTTGGTGATGGTAATGTGGAATATG
>CAZWNX010000150.1:0-3768 GCA_964635395.1 uncultured Lachnospiraceae bacterium | reverse complement strand
AATAGTCTGCAAGTTGATTGAAAAGTTCAGCTTCTTCTGTCAGGTATTGCTTTTCGCAGCCTTTTGAGAGATTAGAGCATAGTACACTTAGTTCTTCAAAAGACAATTCGTGCAAAGTGTTGCTTACTTCCTCTAGGGCAGGTTGAATAGATGGAGCGGAAGATGTTACATGGTTTTGCTGCTTAAATTCATCCTTTGTGGCACCACATAATGGACAGACCCAGTCTCCCGGAATATCTTCCCATTTCGTACCGGGTGCTATGCCGCCCTCAGGATAACCGGTAGCTTCGTCATAAATGAAGCCACAAATACTGCATACATATTTCTGCATAAATCGCCCTCCTTTTTTTTATATTTTAACATTATAAAATTGTAGATACAATGATTATTTACATATGCTCATAAATGAATTCCTTGATAGAAAAACTTATATGAGGTAAAAAGTATTTCAGTGTAGCTTGTTATGCAGAATTTTATGTTAGAAAGGCTTTTGGAAAGGATTTCAGTTTCCAAATATCAGGACTCTTTTATTTTGAAAGGGAGATTATTCAAATTATTCAAGTATAAAATCACCAAAAGATTTTATATATGAAAGAAACCAGGGAAATAGCCTTTATTTTGTGTCCGGTTGTGAGGAAGCACTAACAAAATTAGAATGTAACTAGCAAAATGGACTTAGCATAATATGATTTATAAATCATATGAGAAATATAAGAGAACTTTGATGAAGGAATTGATGTATTCATTCCTTTCATCAAGTTTTTTTTCGCGAGCAAGATCACGACCAAGTGCATCTGTGCAGACATGAATCATTCGGGCAGTAATTCCATAGTTCATATTTGAATGTGGATATTGTTTTATTAAAAATTGTTCAATACGTGAATATAGAAGCGATTCACCCTTTATTCTAACATCTGTGAGTGAAGGCAATTCCTTCTCAACAATGTCGATATCTGATGTAAATATGATGTTTTCATCAGAGCGGGCAAGAATAGTAGTAAGTGTTTTGGTCAACATGATAAGTGCTTCATTTTTATTGCTGACTTCCGTTATTGTTAAAAGTAGTTGATCAAGCATGTTTGCAGATTGAATAAAATAGTCTTCAATTAGCGTAAGATATAGTGCTTCTTTACTGTCGAAATATCTGTAAAAAACACCTGTGGATAGTTGGGCTGCTTGGGTAATATTACGTATATTTGTATTGTGATAGCCCCTTGTTGAAAATTGTTGTAGAGCAGCTGTAATAAGGTTTTCCCTATTTTTGAGGGTTCTTTGTTGTTGTTTTTTGTTCATAAATTATATCCCCATATGATTGATATATAATTATAACATGACTTTAATGGAAAATAAACGAGTGTTCACTTTCTGTTGACAAGAAGTAAAAACAGAATTATTATAAAAGTGAACAGATGTTCATAATTGAAAAGGAGATTTGTTTATTATGAAAACAATGAAGAATAGAAAAATGAATTCAAAATCTTATAAAAAAGGGAAAGAGATGAAAACGATTGTGTTAGTTGCAAAAGGATTTTTAATTGTTTGTGGAGGTTTGACAATAATTATTATGGGATTATTTTGCATTATTAGTTCTGGAAGAATTGATCCATTTCTGGACGAAAATAACGAATTAATAGAGAACAGTATTGCTGAAAAAATTAAAATTGATATTAATGGAGCGAAGAATGGTCTTATCATTCGTGGAAAGAGCTTAGAGAATCCAATCTTGCTTTTTGTTTCTAGCGGTCCTGGAACCTCTGATTATTTTTTGAGTCAAGAGTATCCTGCTATGAATCTAGAAGAGTATTTTACTGTATGTTATTGGGATTATCGAGGTATGTGTCTAGTGTATGATAAAGAACTAGATCCCAAAACAATAACGACAGAACAAATTCAAGAAGATACATTGGAGGTTACCAAATACCTGAAAGAACGTTTTAATAAAGATAAAATATATATTATGGGATTCTCTGGTGGAACACACATTGCAATTAAAGCTGCAAATTTATATCCAGATCAATATCTTGCATATTTTGCGATGTCTCAGGTGGTTGCAAGTGATGAAGACAGAGATACACTTGTTTATCAATATATGAAGAAAACATTTGCCGTTAGAGGGGATAAGAGTAGTATAAATAAGTTAGAATCTTTGGTTGAACATTTAGAGGATGGGAGGGTGAAGAATAAGGATTGGTATCAATTTGTATACCTTCTACATGAGGCGGGCGGAGGTACAATTAAAGATAAGAGCGAACTTGAAGGGATCGTGATTCCGATTTTGAAAGCGCGCTGTTATACGATGATAGAAAAGGTGAATTATATACGAGGGATGAAGATGTATCGAACAACTCCATTTTTTCATGATATGGAAAAGATAGATTATCGAGATGAACAGATTTCACTTCAAATACCAGTATATTTCATAAGTGGAGAATATGACTATAATTGCCCATGGCCACTTGTTGAAGATTATTGCAACAAAATAGAGGCTCCATCAAAAGAATTTCTTTTGGTTCCAAATGCAGCTCACAGCCCATTATGGGAAAATTCGAAAGTAGTAGTCGAATATATGGTATCAAAAATTAAATAAATGGGTAGTTTAAATATTGAACTTATTTTGTGGAAGTAAGATAAGTTCGCCCCCAATCATTCATTCATGGCGTTCAAAATAGGAATGATACTTTCACCAAAAGCGGTTAGACTGTATTCCCTTTTGGGTGGGACAACTAGATATACGACACGATTAACCAAACCATCACGCTCCATTTCACGAAGTTGTTGTGTTAGCATTTTGGGAGTTATTGGAGTGAGAAACTTTTGCAACTCATTAAAACGACAGACGTCATCTTCAAGAAGTTTCCACAATATAAGTGCTTTATATTTGCCACCGATTAAGGATAGAGTGGCATCAATGGGACATTTGTATGGATTTGTACAATTCATAAGAAGTGCTCCTTGGTATCTTTTAGGGTAGTATATAACTAAATAGTGCGTACTTGTTAATTTGTTCGGTATATATATAATTTGTATTATAGTACTTAAACAAAATTATGAAAAGAGGAAAAAATCATGAAATGTATTGAACGTAAGCGCCCAAATGGGCACTTACAAATATGGCATGGAAATGGACTTTTCAGGGGAAATTTCCAAATGACAAGAGCCAAAACATGGGGAATTTTAGTGGGGATTATAAAATATCACGGGTTTTAGGGGATTAGCTCCACTAACTAGAGGCATTTGAGACGGAGACGGCTCAGATGTGTATCTAGCCATGTCGGTGGAGAAATCATCATAATCTTATTGAAGCGAAAGTTTTTCTATATCGAGTAATAAAATATTTGACTTTTATGCATATAAGTATTAATATAATATGCATAAAAGTCAAATTTATTTTCAGTGTTTTTTGATAAGATTTTATTTTAGAGAGAAGGTGAGATATGTCAAATGCAGAGATAATATTAGAGATGGTAGAAAAGAATAATGGAGTGATAACGGCAGCTGAGGTAACCAAAGCGGGTATTTCCAGAGGGAGTCTAAAACATCTAGTGGATTCTTGTGTATTAGAACATGCGTCTCGAGGTGTGTATCAGTTGGCAGAAGTCTGGGATGATGAGATGTATCAACTGCAAATCAGATACAAAAAAGGTGTTTTTTCAGGAGAAACAGCACTTTTTTTGAGTGATTTAACGGACAGAACACCAATACAATTTCAAATGACATTTCCACTAAAGTATAATATTAGTGCATTGAAAAGGGAAAATGTAAAATGTA
>CAZWNX010000149.1:0-3784 GCA_964635395.1 uncultured Lachnospiraceae bacterium | reverse complement strand
TATTCAAATGAGCTTCGTTAGTATCCATCCTATAGCCAACAACCATACCACAACAATGGGTACTGCATAGTACCATTTTTTTGGCTTTCCATCTTTCCACATATCTTCTGCTTCGGTCTTACATTCCATCATTATTTCTGCAGGAATCAGTTTAATTGTCAACGCCGCTAATAATGGAAGAAGAATAAGATCATCTAAATACCCTAATACCGGTATAAAATCTGGGATCACGTCAATCGGTGATAACGCATATCCTACCGTTATCCCAGCTAAAATTTTGGCAACTAATGGTGTGTCTTTTCTCTTCATGGCAATGAAAAGTGCCGGAATGGTTATCTTGATTTCTTTTGCTTTATCTTTAAGACTCATCTACGAAACCTCTCTGATTCATTTATCATTTAGCGCAAAAATCAACTATTATTATATCTCATTCCTTTTGTTTTGGGAAACGATTCTTTTACATTCATAAATCATACATCCAATATGTTTTCCATTTTGAATTCGAAATCGATACCCTCCAAAACCCATTTGCATGACAGGCAAAGAAAACGGGAGACATCACAACTCCAATAATTGGAACCTTATCCGCAACCGTCCGTTTTAATGACTCCGTCACATTTAGCACATTTGTGAGGCTCTTACACTCGTTTATCTTTAGAACCTATAATGTATTAATATCATCCTACTTATGAATAATCGGATCTCCAGAATTTGGGGGACCATCTTCATAAAAAATAGCCCCACCACCATACGCTTCCAATTCGGCCGCAGCATGCGAAAATGTGTATAGACAATCATTATGATACTTGCGTTTCATCATTAATGGTGTTTCAGTAACTACATTCAGCTTCGAAAAATACTCTTGAATAGAAATTTGTCTTTCTTTTGCACCGTACATAGATAATAATAGCATTTGAGGTATTCGGTCTGATTCTTTATGCAAAATTGCGCATATCACTCGCCCCATTGATGTCATTTGATTGCATCGACTCCAATTTCCATCCACAACGTTGCATCAAAACCTAAGTCGAACATTTCAGCAATTCGCTCATAGCTTCCTTTTATTTGCAAAGCGGCAGGATTTTCTCTATTAGTGCCTTTTCATATTGATCCGGTTCTTCGTACATAGGGTGGTGACCTGATTTCTCAAACCAAACCAGTTCCTTGTATGGAGCTTTTAAAGTATTATAATATTCTTCAACTAAACTGGATGGAGCATTATAATCATACCTTCCTTGGAAGAAATATACAGGTATCTTGACTTCCTCAATCTGATGAATAAAGTCAAGTTTCATTACTTCTGGCCAGATTTTTTTCAAGGAAAAAGAACTACCCCTACCAAAGCGAACAAAATCCGCCCATGTGTACTCAGGTGCAAAAATAGTCTTAAGATTAAATAGCAGAGAATTATCTGAGCCTCCATACGTTTCTCCACCAAATTTTACGAGCCACTTTCTTTCAGTTATTATTTTATTGAACCATTTGTTATCCTGATCAACCGTAAGGTATGGGTAAGGTTCGTTAAGACTTTTTACCTCGTTCATTGCGAAAGCATTACCACTTGCTTTCTCTAGAACATAACGATAACTGATTTGTTCACCCTCGTTAGGATTCACTACCTGACCAGAACCAATATAAGCGTAGAATGAATCTGGTGATTTTTGTACAAGTCGTAACCCGAGTGCCGTTCCCCACGAATGGCCTACAAGAACTATTTTATCTTTTTTAAACTCTTTTTTTAAATATTTTGTGAGTTCATCAGCATCCGAAACCAACTGTTCAATTGTCATTGAATCACTCTGTATATTGGATGAGAAAGATTTTCCCGTTCCTCTTTGCTCCCAAGTGACAATCGTAAAATACTTTTCTAATTCCTTGTGCGACTGACGAAAGGGTATCATTTCAGTCGTACCCGGTCCACTGTGAAGGTATAGTAATACTGGATTATTCACATTTTCTCCCCGAATCAAGATACACTGTTCGAGGTTCCCCAACCTTACTTTTCTAATTTCTGATATCCCATTTTGTATTCTAGGTGTATAGCTAAATGACTTAAGAAATAACAGAATCATAATGAGGACCATACACAATATGCTTAGTAAAATCATTCCTCTTTTTTCCCTCTCAAAATTACCGTTTCTAACACTAAACGTCCGTTTTTGTCTAATTTTACATAAAAGCTTATTCATACATTATTTACCCTGTACAAAAGAAATCTTATAGGGTAACACATTACTGCCTTCCCCTTCGATTTGAAATTTGTCAACATTTCTTAAATCAATCTTGATTATCGGTCGAATACCAAATCCTGAGCAAGCTGAGTTGTATGATACAAACTTATCCTGCGTGGAAGAACCTACCGCTACAATGCAACATGCCTTTACATCCCAAGGAGTTCTCGTTACCCATAGATAATCCTTAGATCCATTGCTTTCAAAAGCATTATACCAAGAAGTATCATCACTTTCGCATGCAGATTTCGTTGGCGTTATATGAATCAAAAAGAAATCTTCTTCCGAATAATATGCAACCTCTTCCACAGATAATAATGAAACGCGATCCGATGTTACATCATCAATTCTTATATCATTAAGTAACGCAATTTCATCCTTTCTAAAAGAGGATAAGAAACCAAGCTGACTTTCAAATCCGTTTCCATGTTCATCCGTTGCATCATCTGCCTGTGAAGCAGAATGATAGGATACCGGTCCAGTCGCATTCAACCATGCTCGCAAATCAGATGTAACCCAGTTATTGCTTCCAAAACACTCGCATAACTGTTTATCTGTAATCGATGATTGATACTCATCACTGTAAATGTCAATACCGTTGCAATCCTTACCATAATCTCCGCTTTCTGCGCAGTCAAAAGGTTTGATATCGATAATTTGAGCCGAAATCATAGTGACGGTGTTTTCTTTCTCATTGGATTCAATAATCTGCCACTTAATCTCCCCATCGTTGTTGCTCTCCTGATACCCTTCCGGATAATACCGTCCGAAAGAAACATATTCTCCTTCTTCCCATTCCGGTGTTTCAAAAACCATCTCCTCGTCTAATTCCCCCTTGGTTTCCAAAGATGTCTCTCCCAAAGAAGCAGGGTTTTTTACAATTATGAATAGCATAACACACAACAATACTATGATTACAAAACCTATCAATCCTATAAATATTCCTATGAAAGGACTCTTTTTGCTTTCATCTGGCATATCTTTTAGTTCATTATCTGTTTTTACATCTGTTATTATGTTAATTTCAGTTTCTATATCTGCATTTTTTTTCGGAACATCTTCGTAGGATGCAATTTGATTAAGTCTTTCAATCAGCGGCATCAACTTTCCGTTGATTCCTTGTGTCACATCAATCCACTGGTTGGTCAACAAGAAATATTCCAGTGACTTTGACAAAGTACAGTCCTGAATCTTGATTACAAAAAGCGGAAGCTTTTTGCTTACTGCACGTTCTACTTCTCTAAGAACATGCGGCGATGCATTGGATGCCTCACTTAATATCAGTATAAAAGCGTCGCTGCTTTCGATTCCACGAATAATTTCTTCCCCATACTCCATTCCGGGAGGAATATCACGGGGAGCAATCCAGCATTTCTTACCATGCTGTTCTAAGTCAGAAGAAATATTTGTTGCCACTCCCAAATCGCAAGATGAATATGAAATAAAAATTTTTACCAGCATTTCTCTTCTCCCTCAAATAATATACAAGTATGTTGATAGTATACTACTCATTTTTTCATATTACAACCAATACTCATATCTGCAAGCTATAC
>CAZWNX010000148.1:0-3799 GCA_964635395.1 uncultured Lachnospiraceae bacterium | reverse complement strand
CGAGAATTTTTTGATATTATAAAGGATGCAACCATTGTGATTCATGCACCAGGTGGCCCATCCATCGGAGATATTTATTTTATCCAAGAACGACTGAAATTGCAGCGCCTTCAAATGATATGCGATAGCAAAGTACCTTATGCGTTCTATGCGCCTTCTATGGGACCATTTTATAATAAGAAACGAAACCCAATACGAAAAAGAATACTTGAAGAGGCTTCTCTAATTTGTCTGCGAGAAGAATTATCAGCGAAGATGGTCAAGGAGTTTGCACCAAAGACGAATCCTATTGTTACGCTTGATGCTGCTTTTCAACATCCAATTGACTTGATTGAAAGTCAAAGGATTTTGAATGATTATAGTGAGTTAAAAGAGTTTATTGGATCAGGTGAGCAGGTAATTGGAATTACAATCACGGATTTACAATGGAATTCAATGTACGCAAATGATGGATATACAAAGGAGCATATTCGAGAAGTATTCAATACTTTTATTGAATATTTAGTTCAAAATCATTATAAGGTACTGTTTATTCCACAGTTGTTTGAGGCAGGAAATGATTTTGATTACATGAAATCATTTGCAATCAACAACTGTATGGTTATGAGCGATCAATACGATTGTTATTTCCAGCAATATGTCATTAGCCAGATCAAAGCAGTTGTTGGAATGAGATATCATTCAAATATCTTTTCGGCAAAGATGGGAACACCATTTGTTTCAGTATCCTATGAACAAAAAATGCAAGGGTTTATGGAAAAGGCCGAATTAATGGATTACTGTATGTCCATGAAGAATCTCACATCTTCTAATTTGATGGACACATTTTCTAATATGATGGAACAGTATAAGAGTTACAGGGCTGATTTGGAAGCAAAAAGAGAGGAATTTCGAAAAGAATCTTACAAAACAACAGAATTGATTTGTGAAGTAATTGCTAGATTGGAGTAAGGATGTCAATAAATTTGGGAGCGAAACAAAAATATAAAAATCTTGGAATGAACATACTGGCCTTTGGAATTCAATTTTTGATTAGCTTTTATATTTCACCAATTATTATCAAAAAGCTTGGAGTTTCTGGGAATGGCTTTATAACATTGGCCAATGATTTTGTATCCTATGCCTCAATATTAGCTACAATTTTCAATTCTGTAGCGGCCAGATTCATCGCAAGTTCCTATTATCAAAAAGAATTTGATAAAGCCAATAAGTATTTCAATAGTTTGGTGACGACGAATATCATTCTTTCAGGACTAATTGGTGTTGTTGGTACAGTTGTAGTAATCAATCTTGAACAGATTATTGATATCCCAAGTGCTTTGATGTTGGATGTAAAATGGACGTTTGCATTTGTTTTTATTGCATATATTATTTCATTGGTTACAATGGTTTATACCACATCGACATTTGTGACAAATCGGACCGATATTCAGGGGGTTCGAAATATTATTCAGAATTTTATTCGATTTGCAATTATTATTTTGCTCCTGAATCTCTTCTCAACGCACATCTATTGGGTTGCTTTGGCAACGCTGATAGCAACTACAATGATTTCGATTATTAATGTAAGATTAACAAAACGCTTAACTCCTGAAATCAAACTAAATATTCGCGATTCAAGTTTGGAGTATGTTATAGAATTAGCCAAGTCAGGTGGATGGATGGCGTTTACAAGCATTAGTACAATTCTCTTGAGAGGTTTAGATTTGTATATTGCTAATAGAATGATTGGAAATTATGAGATGGGCATTTTATCAATTGCAAGGATGATGCCCAATAATATAACTGCCATCATTGCTACAATTGCACCTATTTTTACACCAGTATTCATTGCGCTCTATGCCAAGAAAGATACAGAGTTATTACTTTCAACAATTAAAAATTCAATCAGTACAATTACAATGATCTTATTTGTACCAATTACGGGATTTTTACTTTTTTCATATGATTTTTATGCATTATGGCAAAAGAGTCTTACAAACGAAGAATTAGTAATGATAACAATGCTTTCTTCGCTAACGATTATTCAGGCATATTTTAATGCGACAACGTCTACGATTGCACAACTAAGTGTGGTTGTAAACAAGTTGAAGATACCTGTTTTTGTGAGTTTTGGATCTGGTGTGATGAGTATCGTTATTGAACTGCTATTAATTCGCTATACCGATCTTGGTCTTTATGCAATTGTACTATCGACAACAGTGATTATGATACTTCGTTATATTGTCTTTAATTCAATCTATGCAGCATATTGTTTGGAACAACCGTGGACTACGTTTGTATTCTCGCAATTAAAAGCTTGGTTAACAATTCCACTATTAGTGGGAACTATGTTGCTGATTAAAATGATTCGTCCGATTCATTCTTGGATTGATTTGGGGATAGTAATTAGTATGTGTGGAATTCTTGGGTATATAGAAATGGCATTATTGTACAAAAGAAACGTATTAATAAATTTAGCTAAAAATTTTATTCATAAGAGGAAGGGGTAAGAATTAGATCTATGATTTCACAATTAAGAAAATTAAAAACTTCATTGAAACAGCGTTACTTGATCAAAACAGCTTTCTTAAATGATTATAAAGAATACTTAAAATGGCAGTACAACAATCCCGCAATTACTAGTAAAAATGCCTATGAAGCTAAAATACTTCGTCAGACCCACATTATCGAAAAAGGGATGTCCTTGAGTGCTCCACGAGAACGATTTGGAGTGGAAAAGGCTTGTGAATTGATTGACTTTATGATGGAATATATCGATATTGGATACAAAGTGGAAGAGAGTAGTGTTGTGAAAAATGCAATTGGAGTTGTTGAAGCATACCTTGCTTTTCATAGTAAACGAGATTTTTTTCCAGAAGAAGTGATTCAACGATATAATCAGCTATTCGAAAAGGTATTCATTGAGAAATTGCAATATGAAGAAGGCACATATGGTATAAAATATACAACAAGGGATGATGTGGAGGAATCGGCAAAGGGAGATTTTTTGCGATTTTTTAATAGCAGACATTCAATTCGCCAATTTTCAGATACATTGGTTACCAATGATGAAATAAGAAAAGCGGTAGAACTTGCTATGAAAGCTCCATCGGCATGTAATAGACAAACATGTAAAGTCTATGCATATGATCAAAAAGAAATCAATCAACAATTGGGAGAACTTATTGCTGGAAATACGGGATTTGATAAGGAAGTACAAAAATATTTAGTTGTTACAAGCGATTTGTCTGGGTTTTATAACGCTTTTGAACGAAATCAGATCTATGTGGATGGTGGCATTTTTGCTCTTGCACTAACTCAATCGCTTCATTACTATGGGATTGCGAGCTGCATACTGCAGAATGGAGAATATAAAGAACGTAATCAGAAAATCAAGGAAATTTGTAAGAACATTCCACAGAACGAAAAAATCATTCTTTTTATTGCAATTGGACATTATAAGGAAGAATTTTCATATGCTTCGTCGCATCGGAAAGAACTTGACGAAGTATTAAAAATAAGCCAAAACAATCAATAAAGGGATTGTTTTGGCTTTTTCATTTAAGCTTCTCAGTCTAGTCTTCTTGCCCAACACCGATTTGGTAATATTCAAACGCTAATTTCTTCATATTGTGTCGATCATATTGATTTCTACCATCAAAGACAACTGGCTGTTTTAATTGAGCTTTCATTTCTTCAAAATCTGGAGAACGGAATTCTTTCCATTCAGTTACTAAGATTAGTGCGTCACTATTTGGAAGCGTTTCATATTTACTACTTACATATTCAACATGCTCATTATCCTTTAGATAAAAGT
>CAZWNX010000147.1:0-3807 GCA_964635395.1 uncultured Lachnospiraceae bacterium | reverse complement strand
CTGTTTTACTACTATTTCTTCTACTAACAGGCGGTCACAACTTGCTCAATTATGCCATTACACGGCAAAGTAATGATAAAAGCGCTCATTGGCATAAAGCTGATGGGCGCTTTTATATTATTTTGTTTGGATTTGCTCCAATGCCAAGCCTATTAATCGGTCTGCTTGATCCGCCATGAATAAAGGAATATTTAAACAATCGTCGTCAAGTCTTAAATTATCCAGAGAAAAGCGAACACGGAGTTTGACTTTATCTGGAAACAGTTCCTTAAATTTCTTGAGACTTTTGCTGGATGTATTGGATTCAGATTTGACTTCGACAGGAAAAATATCATTATCACGTTGAATCAGGAAATCCACCTCGTAAGGGGGATTTGTTTGTGTCCAATAGCGGGGTACCACTTCAAACTGAGAACTCAGGCTTTGAAGTACAAAATTTTCAGTCAATGCACCCTTGAATTCTGTGAATAAACGATTTCCTTCACCGAAAGCAGTTGGAGCCAATTGCGCTAGGCGGCGGAGCAAACCGACATCTACAAGGTATATTTTGAAGGCTGAAAGATCATCATAAGCAGCAAGAGGGAGACCGGGAGCGGAGCTTCTGTAGATTTTGTGTACAAGTCTAGCATCTACCAACCATTGCAAAGCATCTTCATATTCACGTGCTCTAGCCCCTTCTTTGACAACTTTGTAGATAAATTTTTTGTTTTCTCTAGATAATTGAGAGGGGATAGATTTCCAAATCATAGAGATTTTCGGAAATTCGCTTATGTTTGGATGCTTAGCGAAGTCACGCTCATAGGCGCTAATAATATTAGATAAAGATTCTTGCATGGCAGGTACGTCCCGTGCCTGTGTCCACATCAAGATAGATTCCGGCATACCACCCGTAACATAATACATCTTCAGCTTCTCATAAAGAGGGTTGAAGAAAGCATCTGGAATAGGTTCAATGGTATTTACACTTTTTGCATAAGTATCCAGATTTTCATCACCGTTGGCTAACAGAAACTCTGAGAACGTCATAGGATCAATTTGAATGAAATTTACTTTTCCAACTGGAAAAGAGGAGGGTTTTGCAAGGGCAATTCCAAGCAGCGAACCTGCACAGGCTATGTGATACTGTGGAGCGTTTTCGCAGAAGTATTTCATGGAGTTAATAACTTTGGGACAGTCCTGTATTTCATCAAAAATAATAAGTGTATTATCTGGTATAATCTTTTGACCACTTGCGAATATTAGATTTTGGAGGATGCGATCCACATCCTTAGTGGTTTCGAAAAATTGTCTATATTCTTCATTTTCATCGAAGTTAAAATATGCAGTGTTTTCATAGTAACGTTTACCGAATTCTTTTAGAATCCATGTTTTGCCGACCTGTCGTACACCTTTTAGAATCATTGGCTTACGATAGGGAGAATTTTTCCAGTCTAGCAGTTTCTGTAAGATAAATCTTTCCACAAATACCCTCCTCACACTTTTATTAACAATTTGGTGATATATAATCACATTTTTATTATATCCATATACATAAAAATAATCAATCACATTATTACAAGTGTTTTATGATTAGAAATCATATTGGATTGATGCAATATTAGGCGAAAGCCTCAATAAGGATGATGTTTCTGCTACTGTCGCTGGAAACTATGAAAGCATTGGAGAATATAAAGTTAAAGATTATGTGGAGCGTCCACATGAATATGTGAAAGAAAAGTAAATGGTGTACAGGTAATTTAAGTAATACGATTGTTATGGACCTAGTGTTTTTTAAGAGAAGGAGAAAATGCCAAGAGATTCCTAAAGGGAATCGCCCCTGAAATTTACTGGTCGTGCATTGAATTCTCTTTTCATAATTCTGATGCACTCTTCAATTTCCCATCTTCTGTACAGTGGTCCTGATCCAAAAATCGTTTCGGATCTGTAGTCTTTTTTTATTTAGTTTGGAAGGATTGTTCACAAAGCTTCGAGATCTTTCCAACTGATGTTCACGAATAGTCTGTTGATAGTTTTTGTATTTTAATGAATAGGTTGCAATGAATTGTTGCGTAGCTGTAAAGAGGAACGTTTGGCAGCATACTGTTTGCACCATTCAAGTGTCAAACTCACGAAAGCATGTATCACAACCACGCGTGTAATGACAATGTACTGATGCAGCGGATAAATTGCGCGCATTAAAAATGGCAATATCACAAGAATATGATTCGGATAGTGCTAAAAAAATAGTTGAGAGCATAACAGATGCAATTAGAGGACTTTGTGTTGCAGTTGTTTGGAGTTGATACTACACCATAGGAAGCAATAGATTATTGGAATGAATAGAACAGTAGAACGGTGTTGTCTTGCAGGCTATAAGAAAAACAGTTATAATTTTCCTATCAATACTATAATGAATTTATATGGTCAAAAAGATGTGCTCAGTTACTGCTAAAGAGGCTGTTAAAGGATAAAGGTGAACATAATGAAAAAAGAAGGTAGATGTTATCCGAAAAACTATATATCAGGAAAATATGCGGTTGGTACAAAATGTTTTTCATTTGAAGATGAAGAACGTGGTGAAATACTAGGAGATGAAAATGGAGCACGAAAGATAGCGGTTAGAATGTATTATCCAGTTGATAAAGCAAATGTTGGGGATAAGCAATGTGCAACTATTTTTTCCGAGAAGAAAAAAGCTGCAATTATGAAGGCGTTTCATATAAAAAATGTGGCGGATGAAATGAATTACGCAAATTATTATGAGGATGTATCAATTGTAAGTGGTGAAAAATTCCCTCTTATCATGTTTAGCATGGGATATAATTCTTATGTGGAATCCAACACATACTTATTGTGTAATCTAGCAAGTCATGGATATGTAATTGCTTCTGTTGGACATGCATATGAGGCAGTTGAAAATGATTATGAGGATGGAAGTTTCGATCTATATGATAAGAGTATCAATAAGAAAATGTATACTAGTGTGATGGGTGCAATTTTGGCACAGAGAAAACTACTTAAGGCAAAGGTTGATTCTAAAGCAGCGCTAGAAGCTTTTGAAGCATTTCAGGATAAATATACGCCGTACATTAAGAATCGTGTTATGGAATGGAAAGTGGATATAGAAAAAGCTTTGGAGGAAGTGAAACTCAGATATTCAGATAGTTTAGATTTAAGGAATGGTGTTGGTGCTTCGGGACATTCACTTGGTGGATGTTTAGCATATTATTTGTGCAGGTATAACGAAGAATTTAAGTGTGGAATTAATATTGATGGTGGATTATTTGGAGAGTATCCAGATAAAATCATGGAAAAACCGTTCTGCCAAATTAGTTGTAGAGAAAATATTAATGTGGAAACAAGACCATTTGTCGGGACTACGGCTGATACCTATCAGGTTGTTTTTGATGATATGAAGCATTTGGGATTTACAGATGCAAAGTTTTATATTCCAATAAAAATGCTTTCTGGAAAACTTGATTCAGAAGAAATGTTTCGTCATTTATCTTATTGTCATGTTACATTTTTTGATAAATATCTTAAGGAAAAATCACTATCGTTTGATGGAATAGAGTCTGATAAAGTTACATATCTAATGTCAGAATAATCAATAATAGTGAAATTTTCTTGTAATATATATTTATGACAACACGAGAAATCACAAAATTCAAACAATGATTATTTGAAACCACATAATGAAAGAGAAAGCGATTAAGAACAATTGTTTTTAGGTGTTTTTTAATGGACATCGGCAGTCATATTAAAATTAGAAGACGCCGTATTGAAGAATGGTAGGTATGATTATGAGTGAAAAAAGATATAAAAAGG
>CAZWNX010000146.1:0-3846 GCA_964635395.1 uncultured Lachnospiraceae bacterium | reverse complement strand
AGGTATTCTTTTTAGTCAATTCCCTTTACTCTTTAAAGTATACAGGAAGCTCCTTTAAGATCTGGTAGGCTTCTTTGGAATTGTCACCAAGCCTAGTGAAAAATTGCGGAAGCATATTTAAATGATGGTTGTGATCACAGTGATTCTCTACAATATGCTTTGTAACCTCGATTAATAGTTCTCCATTTTGACAAAACAGTTCACCTGCTTTTATGAAATTACTATGGTTGTATTCCTTTCCTAAATCAATACACAATTGACCTAGTCTCCCACCACATTTTTCTCTACCTGCCAAGCCTTCATCAAATCCTCCATTGGCAATACAATCTCGTCTTCTCTATCGCAATCATAACAGTAAAAAATTTCTTTCTCCTTATTATATCCGACAAGCAGAATATAATGAATCGGAATATGAAATTTATGATACATTTTAAGATAAGGTAGATAGTACATATCAAGTGGACCAACAATAACTGGCCGACCCTGATCAATTTCTGATCGAACCGATTTGATTGCATATTCCAACGTTCTTCCCACACTTATTTTGTATTCGAGTCCAAGATCATCTTTGATACTATTGTAGGTTTTATAGGTTCTTCCATCTGCAACCCCAAACATATACGGATGACTAACATTATTTTGCTTAAGAAGGATGGCCTCTCCAAAACTACTCAGTGCAAACAAAAATCCGTCAGGTAGAATTTCCCCAGTCCTTGTTGCATACAGATCTTCAATTCCACTCCACATACAACAACCACTTGCTAAATGATGCTCTAAATTCGTGATTCTTTGATCTGGTTTCCTTTTCATTTTTGTTTTCATTTTTGTTTCCATATTCGTTTCCTTTCTCTTTAAAAACAAAGTTTGTTCTCTTCTAAGAAAAGAATAAACCCTCGCACAATACGAGGGTCAATAGGATAAATTGTAAGCGCTCTTAAAGAGCGCTTACCGATAACCCGTACATGAGACCAACATCTTATCTATAAATGTATTAGTACATTCAGATAAAGCCCACGTATATGAATAATTATTCACTGGCTGTAGTGATGATTTATACTTTGGTGCCTCCCCCTTGGAAGCACATATGAAAGAAAAAGTCCCAATAGGACTAGGCACGCTCATAGTACTTACTCCAACTTCACATGGAATAGCGGGCTTGTCCGAAAAAACGGTGGTTACTTTTCCGCTTTTATAATATTTTGCCTCAACCAACTTCCCCTCTGCGAATGTAGGCATTGAAAGTTGTGTGAGTAATAATGTGGCAATTATTAATGCATATATTTTTTTCAAACAAATCTCCTTTCACTCAATACTTGAATATCTATATTTTCTTTTTGTTTTAGGGGTTTACAATCACTCTAAATGTTGAATAATTTATTTCCGAATCCGTACCACTTAATTCCTGATATGGATTTACAAATGCAAATATTTGTAATACCGTTCTTTCTTTCACTTTTGGAAGCTCAAAAGGTATGAATAGAGACTCATTCTTTGATATTTTTATCAAACTGCTTTTTTCTTGTTCAGCACTTACTTGCTTCCAGCCTAAAAACGTGACTATTTTTACTGTTTCATCAATAGCTTCTTTATTTTGATTCAGGATTGTTAATTCTACCGTTTCTCCGCTCTTTCCTTCGACAACAGGAATTAAATCCTCATGATTATTACACAGCTCAAATCCTTTCACTTCGCCATTGGCAATAAAGGTACTGCAACCATAAAATTCATCAAGATAACTTGCTTTTCTTTTACCATCATATGTAAGATTAATTCTATATATTAAGGGATTTCTACAAGCAAACATGATGTCCCAATTAAACTCCTTATATTTCATAAATGATTGTTCATTAGGTTCTTGAATGATTATGTAAGAGAACTCTGATGCACTTTCATTTTCCAATAACAAGGATATATCAATCACCATCTCATTATCATTCGAAACACTAAATGGATAGGACATGTATTCCTTTCCTTCAACAAAGAATTTATGTTGCTTATAGTCTAACATCGTAATTAAAATATAGTTATACTCTCCTTTTAGATTCTGTTGAAAATCTACTTTCCCCTCAATTTTATTACCAAGCACTTCATATTTAGCTAAATTATCAATTCTATTTCCAGATTCCTTCTCAATAAATCCATTTGCTACATATCCCTCGCTCAAAGTAATTGTTCCATCTTCATGATATACTGGGCCCTGATCTTCGTTAATAATAAGACTAGTCCTATTTTCATTTTCACTCAGAGAACATCCACAAAGATTTACTAATAAAATAATGACACAAAACATTTTAATCATTCTACTCATCGTTGTTTTATCCTTACATTTTTTCATTTACTAATTTGTTTACCTGTAGTTAGCTAGAACCGTACTTTTTTTTATATAATTCTTTACAAATTTCTAGATTCTAGATGTTTTTTACAAAAAAGGCAATGAAATTATTCATCGCCTAAAATCTCGAAATCTGTTTAAAAAAGCCCCCCCTATTTGTCCCCATCAATACTGTACGCTAATATTGTATTCTACCCCACACAAAATGTCAGGTGTAATTCAATCGAAACCTTTATATATAAAAAGTTCTTGATAGAAGTACTTACATTCGGTCTTAAAGAAATTTACTTCGTAGCGCATTAGGAAAGGATGAAATATGTTCATAAAAGATACCTGACTTAATTTCATATAATATATCCGTATAGTGTAAGTCGCTAAATTCTTTTCGATAGATGAACAATATTTTATATTTTAAGGAAGAATAGTAATCCATTTTTTGAGGGATCAGAGTAACCGGAACGCTCATCCGGGTGCCTGATATTTTTTTAAATCCAAGCATAGAGTTATCATTTCCATAGGCATAATGAAAGTCTACACGCTCTGTACATTTATCTTTTGCGCTTATATACATATACCGAGCATTTAATAAACAAAGGAGTTCTTTACAACAAGATGATTTTTTGTTGATGGTACTTCGTGTGTGTTCTCGCGAACCAGTACAATCTGAAATTGATAAACCTGCACCTATTCCATTATTGTATGCATTGCATTTTTCATAAAATTCTTCAGCAGTTAATGTGTTGCTTTTAATACCAAGTAAATGCATGAAGTGTTTCTTTTCAAAAGAACACTCAAAATAGAAGTATTGAGAAGTATTGTTTTTAAAACCAATAAACAGAAAATTTTTATTTACAAGATTTGTATACTCGGATGTAGCTATGTAAATGGTTGATAGTAACTCACGCTCTGATAAATTTGGGTTCATAACACATATTTCTCCTATATAAAAAGGTCCTGCATAAGCAAGACCTTTTTAAAACTATGTATACTGGTTTATTTAGGTGCTCGCCACCCAATTGAAAGCCTCTCACTTTCATGCGAAATCAACTATTTCGTAAAGTGTGTGCAAAGTTTTTGCGTTTCCAGTCAAACGGCAATAAGCTCCTTATATTGCATGTCCACACAAAATGTGGAAAAGATTTCTCTTCTGGCACCCTTAATGTAACATAAAGTAGGTGCAACAAACAATATGAAAGAGTACTAAAAAAGTGCAAAAAACTATAGCAAAGTGTACAAAGGTGTACAAAAGTGTAGAAAGGTGTACAAAGGTGTACACAAAGATATTGCTAGAAGAAGTAAAAGTAAAAAAGTTCTTTGCTAGGCGAGGAAATAATTTAACCAGATGTAGTTCCAATGAAGGTGGTTTGAGGTCAAAATGCATAGTGTTTTTGTATCTAAGCACTATACACTGTGTACGTACTTACACTACTCTCTTGTTACATAAAAATCAAGTTGTTTTTAGTGGTTTCTAATACCCGTGAATACAAAGAAAATGCAACAAAATCGTTGCATTT
>CAZWNX010000145.1:0-3859 GCA_964635395.1 uncultured Lachnospiraceae bacterium | reverse complement strand
AAATATAAATAAATTATAACATGTGTATCGTTAGTTCTTATCAACCTTCAACGCTCTAAAGGAATTCAAAATTGCGATTACCGTAACTCCTACATCGGCAAACACAGCTGCCCACATCGTTGCTAAACCAAGTGCCGATAGAATAAGAACAACAACCTTTATTCCTATTGAGAAAACTATATTTTGTTGTGCAATTACTAATGTTCTTTTTGCAATTTTAATAGCTGTATGAATTTTTGATGGTTCGTCCGTCATAATGACTATATCTGCTGCCTCAATTGCCGCATCAGACCCAAGTCCACCCATTGCAATGCCAATATCTGCTCTCGCCAATACCGGTGCATCATTTATTCCATCACCCACAAAGGCTAACTTTCCTACGTTTGATGATTTTGACATTTGTGACAATAATTCATCTACTTTATCAACCTTATTACCTGGTAGTAATTCATAGTATACCTCGTCAATGCTTAAATCAGAAGCTACTCTAATGGCCACTTCTTTCGTATCTCCTGTTAACATAACAACTCTTTCAATGCCACTTTTTTTGAGTTGTGAAATAGCTTGTCTTGCATCTGATTTCATCTCGTCCGAGATTACAATTCTACCTGCATACCTATTTTCAATTGCTACATGAACTGTCGTTCCAATAGAAACGCCTTGTTCAAATGAAATTCCATACTGATCCATTAACTTCGCATTTCCAACTAAAACCTTTCGATTATCCACATTCGCAGCAACACCATATCCTGCGAGTTCTTCAAAATCAGATATTCTGCTATTGTCAATTTCTTTGCGATAGGCTCTTTTAATGGAGGTTGAAATGGGATGATTTGAATAATTTTGTGCATGGGCTGCAATTTCTAATAATTGTTGTTCACTCATTTCAACTGGATTCATTTCTTGTACATTGAAAACTCCCTTTGTCAAAGTTCCTGTTTTATCAAATACAACCATCTCTACCTTTGCCAAAGCTTCTAAATAATTGCTACCTTTTACTAAAATTCCACTTCTTGATGCACCACCAATTCCTCCAAAAAAACTTAATGGGATGGAGATCACTAACGCGCATGGACAGGATACCACCAAAAATGATAATGCCCTATAAATCCAGTCTTTATAGGTTTCGCCACTGATTACAAGGGGTGGAATAATTGCAAGTGCAATTGCTATTACGACCACAATCGGTGTGTAATATCTGGCAAACTTCGTAATAAATTGTTCTGATTTCGATTTTTTACTTGTAGCATTTTCAACCAAATCCAAAATTTTACTAACGGTAGATTCGCCATACTCTTTTGTTACTTTAACCAAAATCAATTTATTTAAATTGATACATCCACTTAGAATTTCATCTTTACAGAAAACTTCTCTAGGAACAGATTCTCCTGTCAAAGCTGACGTATCAAGCATTGTACTTCCCTCAATAACCACTCCATCTAAAGGAACTTTTTCACCCGGCTTGATGATAATCACTTCACCAATTTGTACCTCTTGCGGGTCTACTTGAAAAATCTCATCATTTCTTTTAACGTTGGCATAATCTGGTCGGATATCCATTAAGTTTGCGATGGATTTTCTAGACTTACGAACTGCATAACTTTGAAACAATTCGCCCACCTGATAAAACAGCATTACGGCTACGCCTTCAGGATATTCCCCAATCAAGAATGCTCCAATTGTAGCAATACTCATAAGAAAGTTTTCGTCGAAAATTTGACCCTTTATTATATTTTTAACTGCATCTAATACAACGTCACCACCTACAATTAAAAAGCTAATCAAAAATAACCCTAAATTCAACCAATGATTACTCGTATTCAAGAGTATTGCAATGAACAACACTATACCTCCTACAAGTATTCGTATTACTCTTTTTTTCATACCCACCACTCCTATGCCTTTTTCATAATTGTATTTGATTCAATCTTTTTGACGATTTTTTCCGCTTCTTTAATAATTTGCTCCATTTTATCTTCACTGGCCTCAATCACTAATTTTGTAGTCATAAAATTGACATTTGCATCACTTACTCCATCTATTTTGCTAATTGCTTTTTCCATTTTAGCTGCGCAGTTTGCACACTCTAATCCTTCAAGTCGAAATACTTTTTTCATAATCATTACCGTTCCCTTTCTTAGCATATGAGTTTCAGTTATATTATTGACTACTCACGAATATGTTCCATTCCCTTTTCTAAAATTTCTTTAACATGGTCATCTTTCAAGGAATAGAATACAACTTTTCCTTCTTTTCTATATTTCACAAGATTTGCTGCTCTTAATGACTTTAACTGATGTGAAATCGCAGATTTTGTCATATTTAATAGCACTGCCAAATCACAAACACATAACTCACTCTCCTCTAGCGCCCACATAATTTTTATTCTAGTTCCATCAGCAAATACTTTGAAAAAATCTGACAAATCATACAGCTCATTTTCATCTGGCATAATATCTTTCACTTTATCCACAAGTTCTGGGTGAATCACTTCACAATTACAGTTTAAATCAAGTTCTTTTACCACTTTCATAAAACCTCCTTTTCAAAAAAACACAAAATATCTTCCTGCTTTATTTTTATATTGAATATACGAATCACCAAATGCAAATTCTAAGTATTTTTCTTCTTCTAGGATTTGAAGATGCATTAGTATAATTGTTATAACAGATAGTACAATAAGTGGACTATTACCAAATGCAATACTAATACCTATGTAAGTTAAATCAAATCCCAGAAATGCTGGATTCCTACTAACTCTATAAATACCAGATGTGACTATTTGTGTTTGATCTTCACTTGGAATTCCAGCTCTCCAACTATCTTTCATTGTATACATTGCAATGATAAAGAAACCAATCCCAATATAAAAAATTATAATTCCTATTAATCTAACAACTACATTCGGCACCATCGATGTGTTCCACAAAACACTAATCAACATAGCGCCTACAACCAATACACTTGAATATCTTAAAAGCATCTCTATCATTACTGTTTTCTTGCCTTTATTTCCTTTTCCCAATTGGTTTGTCTGAATTCCTCTCCGCTTTTGTTGCAGTAACTTCCAAAAATAGGACGCATAAAAAATAGCAATTCCCACAATTCCTAGTATTCTCATTTTATCACCCCTTTCAGTTGAACAGTTGTTCAACTATTATATTATTACCAAAACAGTTTACTGTCAAGATGTTTGCAAAAAAAAATCAATGCTGTTTTGCATTGACCTAGACTGTAGACATATTCGGTGTTAGAAATTAGGCATTTGAACAAAAAAACGAACTCCAATGCCTAAAAACAACTGATGAATGCCGAAAATTAGGCTTTTGAGCAGGAAAATGGGCTCCATCGCCTAAAAAAGTCCAACAAACGCCAGAAATTAGGCATTTGAGAGGAAAGATAGCTTTCAATGCCTAAAAAAATCGAGTGAAAAAACCCAAAGACCTTCTTATAAGAGCCTTTTTCTACGATCTGATCAATGCTGTTTTGCATTGACCTTTCTTAAGATGATTTTTTACTTACATCCTCTGTCTTTAGTTGAATACCCCTATGTTCAACAGAAGTTGAGAAAACCACTTGCGTTTTTGTTTTTCCAAATCTTTGCAGTTGCCCTATAAACTGATCTAATTCAACCGTTCCCGGAAATAGAACCTCTAAAATCATTGAATACTCACCAGTAACACAATTACAGGCAATCACATTCGCACATTTCTTAATATATGGATAGAATTCTTTCTTATCAACAGGCTCTACTTCTAGATTAATAAACGCTCTTATATGATATCCAAGAAGAATTGGATTAATCTGTGTATAAAAACCTGTAATATATCCCTTCTTAACTAAGACATCAATTCGTGCT
>CAZWNX010000144.1:0-3942 GCA_964635395.1 uncultured Lachnospiraceae bacterium | reverse complement strand
ATAAAGTATTGAGTCTCATACCAAGGGCTGATTTGTATCACAAATAGTAGGAAGAAAAACAGGGATAAGGTAGTCCCAAAAATCATTGACAAGGCAATAATTTTTTTGAGCGAACTTGAAAGAGGATGTTTGGACCGTTTGAAAATTGTGAAAATTGAAAAAAATTCCATGGCACCAAATACTAGTACAGTATAAATGGGCGAATTAATTGAAAAAAGATACACTAAGATAAAACCACAAATATATAGTTGAAGGGTCATTCGGATGCTGGAAATGAGAATTTCCCGTTCTCGTTTGATCCCTTTTACTTTTACAAGAATTAATAGAAAGATTACAAAAACAAAAGCCAACATAAGCTGATAGGGATGAAGATTATTTACTGAACGCATGTTACCTCCTTATTGTTTAACAATTTTTCCTTGTTTTAGTAAGATGATTGTATCGGAATAAGTTTCCGCCACTCGTTTTGAATGGGTTACCATGATGAGAGTCTTCTTATTTTTCTTTGTGTAATCAACTAACTTTTCGATGATGAGTGTTTCAGTATCCTCATCTAAAGCAGAGGAGGGCTCGTCTAGTAAAAAAACTTCTGGATCAATTAGTATAACTCTTGCAAGAGCAAGACGTTGTCGTTCGCCACCGGATAAATGGGAAGAATCATCATCAAGTTTTTTATATAAGTGAACCATTTCAAGGATATCGTTGAGAGCAGTATCATCTTTGAGTGGTTTTTCACTGAATTTTAATCCGATTAGGAGATTGTCGCGAATTGTTCCAGCAAAAATGGTCGGATTTTGTGGAAGCATAGATACTTGACGTCTTAGCGTGATTGCAGAAAGCTCTCGAATTGGACGGAAATCGTCTTTCAGACGGAAATCGTCCAATGAATGATTGCGTATATAGAGTTCGCCTGAATCGGGAGATATCATTTTGTTTAGTAAGCGAATTAGAGTGGTTTTGCCACTTCCGCTCTCACCTACAATACATGTGATGGAGTGCTCTTGAATTGTCAATTCATCAATATCTAGGAAGTCTTTATAACGTATATTTTTTAATTGAAACATTGAATTCACCTATTTTTCTTTTATTTCGTTGAGTAGTTCGTGAGTTTTTAAGTGGGCAATTTCCAACACCTTTTGACCAAATTCTGTTATCGAGTAGTATTTTCTGATTTTTCCCTGTATACATTGTTCTTGCATGTTTAGGAGGTTTGATTTTTCCATATTATGTAAAATGGGATAAAGGGTGCCGGGACTCATATCATATCCGTGTTCTTTTAGCTCCTGGATCATCCAAGAACCATAGAATGGCTCTTTCTTTGCATGGTGCAGAATATGAATTTGTATAAAACCTAAAAAAAACTTTCTCATAATTTTGTCTTGCATAAAGAGATCCCTTCTACTAAAATGATATTACGAAATCCAATATCGAAAACCGATAACAACTACCAAGTAAACAGTATCATAGAAGCAATAAATTTGCAAGAGGAGGTAAAAGTGAACAATCAAGTGGTGAAAAGGTTATCTTGGAGACAATTTTTAAAAGATGTTTTCATTTGTTCTCTGGGTGCATATGGTGGACCGGAAGCACATTATGGTGTTTTTACAGAGCAGATGGTTATAAAGAAGAAATACTTAACGGAAGAAGAACTTGTGGAACTGATTGCATTAACAGGTATTTTGCCGGGACCGAGTAGTACGCAGACGATGGTCGCAATTGGATATAAAATTGGAGGTCCCAGATTAGCTTTTTTAACCATGATTGTATGGGCACTTCCAGTCCTTTTATTAATGACAGCGCTTTCTTTTATGGGAGAAGTGTTATTACTTTTAGATATATCAAGTGATGGATTACGATATATTGGACCAATGGCAGTTGGATTTATACTCGTTGCAGGTTTTCGACTTGGCAAAAAGATCATAACGGATTACATCACGTGCATGTTACTCGTGGCTGGGGCAGTAATCACTTATTTTATAAGAACTCCTTGGATTTATCCGGTTGTGTTGATTGCGGGAGGTGCACTATTTGTGATTGCATCAAAGGAAAAAGAGTTATGGAATAGAGTGGTCATTCGACCACCATGGAAGTATTTAGTGGCATTTCTATTGATAGCAATTATAGGGTTGATACTTACACTCGTGTGGAATTATGACATTATTCATTTGTTTGAGAGTTTTTATCGATATGGGTATTTAGTCATTGGTGGTGGGCAAGTAGTTGTTCCGCTGATGTACAGTGAACTAGTCGAAATGAGACAGTATATGAGTGAACAAGAATTTTTAACTGGATTTGGAATTGTACAGGGATTGCCTGGACCAATGTTTAGTTTTAGCGCGTATGCTGGTGGAATGGCAGCAAGAGGACGGGGTACTATGCATCAAATATTTGGAGCAATGGCAGGTGGAATTGGAATCTTTTTGCCTGGTATTCTACTCATTTATTTTGTGTATCCAGTATGGGAAGGGCTTAAAAAAATAAAAGGAATCAAACTTTCTTTAAAGGGTATAAGTTCCGTTGCAGCAGGTCTTATTATTGCTTCTGGAATCGTTCTTTTTCAAAAAAATGGTTTGCAATGGGATAATCTAATCGTTGTTTTGGGAACGTCGATAGCGATTCTTTCTAAAAAAATTCCGGCTCCAATCATTGTGGGGGTTATTTTGCTGATAGGATTTATTTCTTTATAAAATATTATGCAAAAATCGAGAGGGAATTATGAAAACAACAATCTATGATTTGAGAGAAGAAAATGCAAATAAGAATCCGCTGAATACCTTATTAAAGTATTATGGAGAGGATACAACTGTTTATGAGGCACAACAGACAGCAATTATGGACTGTATTGGTTGCTGGAGCTGTTGGTGGAAAACACCAGGTAAATGCGCGTTAAAGGACAATATGAGTGGATTATATGGAGATTTTATTGTAAGTGAACATGTGGTACTTCTTTTTCAAATATCAAACGGTTTTATTAGTTGAAAAGGCAAAACATTCTTGGATCGTTTAATCCAACATTACTTGCCCTATATTAAAATTAGAAATGGTGAGTGTAATCATTTAAAACGGTATGATAATTATCCGGCAATCAGTGTGCATTTTGATGAGGCGGATATGACAATAGAAGAAGTGTATTTCACAGAATTATTGCCAAATGCTCCAAAATGTGAACTCTCTCAACTACAAGAAATTCGACGAGCAAGTGGAACGTGGATCATATACAATGGTTCGCCAAGAAGAAAAACATCAAACTCAAAAATATTAATTGAGCAAATGCTGATAGGAATGAAGTCAGGAGGCGTAGAGGAAGTAATAGTACGGGAATTAGCTGATCAAAAGATGCATGACTTGTGGATAGAAGAATTTTCGGAATATGATAATCATTTGTTTGTTTTTCCACTCTATGTGCATGCGATGCCTGGTGTTGTAATGAAATTCATAGAGAAATTGAGAGTATATAATAACAGCAACATTCACATGGCATTTTTTATTCAATCTGGATTTCCTGAAACGAGTCAGTCGTATTATATTCGACCTTACTTTTCGCTTTTGGCAAAACGACTAGGAGTTTCCTTTGATGGAGTTATGGTGAAAGCAGGAGTAGAAGGTATGCAATTAAATTCACAAGAGAAAAACAAGAAACTATTTGGTCAGATGCAGCAGTTTGGAAGAACATATGCAAAAGAAGGTATTATGGACAAGCAATTACTTGAAGAATACTCTAAATCAGATTACTTGTCTAAAAATGTTCAGCGGATATTTTCGTTTTTATCGCTTTTTGGTATTACGAATATGTATTGGGACATGAATCTTAAGAAAAACAATGCTTATGGGAAAAGATTTGATAGGCCATATTTGGATTAAAACGAAAAGATATTAAAATATGATAGAGTGCAAAAAACAACTATATTTATCATTATATTGTAGTATAATAGTCCTATATAG
>CAZWNX010000143.1:2551-3976 GCA_964635395.1 uncultured Lachnospiraceae bacterium | reverse complement strand
TTCTGCTCCACTAACACAGTAATAGGTATTATAATCCATACTATTGCCTTCATTTGTGGAATATGCATCGTAGACAAATAAGCTCTGAGCATTTGCGTAAAACAGATTGTTTGTTAATTGATTGTTCTTGGCAGTAAACTGTAAGAATACCTCTCCAAAACTCCCCATTAACATGTCATTACTATAGAATACATTGTTTCGTATTACATTATTTAGTGAATACCCTCTCTTTTTATCATATCCACCCATTGCAAGACCTGCATTTGAACAATATGCAACGACATTATTTTCGACGGTAATGTAACTTGTATCTTTTCCCTTATGTTCACTTGCAAGCTCAATTCCAAAATTCGCATTTTTTACTTGGTTATTGGCAATCACAATATTGGTCGCACCATCGCAGTAGATTCCTCCTGCACTTCGATCCGTTCCATACGCAGGATTATTATAGGAATCAATATCATACACAATATTTCCAGTACAAATTCCATTTCTTGCACGGTCCAAATTAACATCCTTACATACACCTTCGTAGCCAATAAAACAAATACCAATATTGTCATTTTGGTAAACCTTATTATTCGTCACTTCAAATTGTTCGATATTTCCATTGACTGCCATTGCTTCGCTTGAGCCAAGTGCGCAATTGTAAATTTCATTACTATCAATCACTAAACCAGTAGCCGTTTCTGTGGAAGATCCATACACTCCAATTCCATGTGCATCTCTTCCATTTTTGCTAGCATCCACTGTAGCGAGATTCCATATATCATGGATTCGATTGTTCCTTAATTCAATATTTTTCCATTGACCATCTACCAAAATTCCTCCAATGCAAGTCCCTCTTTTGGTTGTGACAAAATCACATAATTCAAGCCCCTTAATAACAATATTACTTTGATCATAAATGTAGACAAGCGCATCCATATCCGAATCCATCTTAAGATTTGTACCATCCAATTTAACCGATTCATTTGGATATGCTGAGATGGTGATTTTATCCACTTCACTTCCAGACGATACCACCTTGATTTTTTCACTGTAAACTCCAGCTCTGATCAGCAACGTGTCACCCGCAGTTAACTGTTCAACTCCATATTGAATACTTTTAAAAGGTGACTCAATCGCACCAGAATTTGCATCATTTCCAGACTGAGACACATAGTAGGTATGTCCAGCTGCATCTACCTGCAAACTGCCAAATAAAAATATTGAACTAATTACGATAAGTGGCAGAATCATCTTTTTAATAATCCCTTTTAAATTCATTGTTTTCCCTCTTCCCTTACTTACTTTCAACACCATAATTTCGAAACTTCAATGGAATGACCATCTAAATCATGCAACAGAAAATATTCTCTATTCCCGTCTACATGCTTGGTTAGGGTTTCTGAAATAGATTCTAGCGTATCCGCTTCATACTTC
>CAZWNX010000143.1:0-2451 GCA_964635395.1 uncultured Lachnospiraceae bacterium | reverse complement strand
TCCTTTAACATATAATTTTTGAATCATTTGCTGATCTTTTTGAATGTTGTTTCCTGACGTTGTTAGATAATCTCCTGTAATTGTAGCATTCAGTCCTGAACGAAAAGCTTCTTCCCCACAATTATGGAGCGCATTCCTTCCCGCTCCTAATCGGATTGTTGCTTCTGGATTGATAAATCGATAGATTGCAATTACCCGTAAGATTTCATCTTCACTCAGCGTTTGATTATTCTCAAAAAGAGTCCCTTGGATCGGTATCAGCACATTAATCGGTATTGATTCAACTCCTAACGTCGCCAAATCAAACGCCATATCCACTCGATCCTCCATCGTTTCTCCAAGCCCAATAATTCCGCCCGAGCAAATCTCTAATCCAACAGTTTGAGCATTTTTGATACAGTTTATTTTATCATGGTATGTATGTGTTGTACAAATATTTGCAAAAAAATTCTGTGACGTTTCTAGGTTTGCATGATATCTCATCACACCTGATTCTTTTAATTTTTGAAACTCTTCTTTTGAAAGAAGCCCATGGGAGGCGCATAATGAAATCGAAGTGTTATGTTCTAAAACCCGATACGTTTCACAAACTTTTGATACCTCTAGTGTCGACAGATTACGCCCTGCAGTTACAAGAGAATATCTTTGGACCCCTGCTTTTTCATGATACAAACAATCTGCAAGGATCGTAGAAGTATCTAACAATTCGCTTTTTACTATCGGATTATGACGATGGCTACTTTGTCCACAGAATCTGCAATCTTCACTACAGCCTCCTGATTTTGCATTGATTATTGAACACAACTCAATTTGATCACCACATAGACTCCTTCGAATTCGATGTGCTTCAGTACATAATACACTTAAGCTGCATTCAAACAAACTTGACCAATCCTCTTCTTTTCTTAATCTCCTACCTCGAATAATTTCACTTGCTAATTGTTCCACTGAATGCTTACTATAATTCATAGATAAAAACCATTCCTTTCAACTATTATATTTCTCAATCTATTATATTAAACCACGTTTCAATTGTAAACCTTTTCAGATATGTGGTTTACAATTTAGTAATTGATTGATTATTCTTATTCATCAATGCTACAATGCATACGTAACGATTCACAAATGAGGGAGAAAACATGAAAAAAAATGTATTGTTAGGTCTAGTTTTAGTGATGTCATTAACATTTGCTGGATGCTTATCAACAGATGATGCACCAAAAAGTAATGATGCCAACGAACAAGCAGAGTCTTCTGAAACTGCTGAAGAATCAGGAAGTGATATTTTTGAATTTGAATTAAGTACACAAAACATGAATAAGGATGGCGTGAATGCTGATTATCCTGTTTTTGTAAACACCAACAGTCAGGAAAAGGCCGATTCCTTAAATGAATTGGTTCTTAATGATTTAAATGACTTAGTTAATGGAATGACCGCAGAATCAAGTGATGCTGGTGAAATTAACATTTCAGTTTCTTGTGAGTATTCTGAGAAGAATTCTCAAATTGTTTCGATTTGTTACCTTGGAGAATACTCCGGTACAGATTTAGCTTATCCAGTTTCATTTTATCACTCACTTACCTTAAATGCACAAAATGGTGAAGAAGTCTATTTATCAGACCTATTTACGATTGATGAAAATTTTGTGAATTCTTTCTTGGGTGGTATGTATACCGTCTATCGTGATGATTTGAACTTAGAAGAATCCGGAGTTGTTGTTTCTGAAGCCATCACTACAAGTTATGATAGCACGGATTTAATTGATCTATTTTCAAGCCAAGATGCCTTTTATTATTTGAACCAAGACTATATTATGCTAAGTGTACCTGTTCAAAATGCGCTTGGTGATCATATTGAAATGTCTCTTCCACTCGAGCGACTAGAAGGTAACAGTATTCGTGATCATGTATATTGGCAGGATTATGGGTTCCTTGATGGTAATGCCAATGCTTCAGAAGACACTTCTGAGCCAGGTACGGGTGCAGATGTTAGCATGGCTTACTACGAAAATGCAACCTATGGTTATTCTCAAATTTATCCAGAAATGTTTAATATTATGGTCGAAAGCGATGACGGCGCTGGTGTGACTATGACGTCTGATTCTTCTGGTTTTCTCTTATTGATTTGGGCCGAATACAATATTAATAACTTAGACGGATTTTCCTTAATGGAATCTGCTAAGGGCGGCTATGAAACCATTACAAATTATAGTGGAGATGATGATTCCTATCGAGTAGACTTCCAAGAAGGTTCCAATGAAGATTCAAGAGCTGGAGTCGAAAGTGGTTATATCGATGGTGATAAAATTATTCACTATCAACTATCCTATCCTATCGATTCCGATGCACCATTTGCAGATATCATTGAAATGATGGAAAACGGACGTACGTATTAGTCTGAAACTAAGTCCATTCCTAAAAGTAAAAAGAGTTGGGCGCGCCCAACTCTTT
>CAZWNX010000142.1:0-4020 GCA_964635395.1 uncultured Lachnospiraceae bacterium | reverse complement strand
GGCTGCCATATTTTATAGAACCTATAACTAATCCGAGCGTACCTATGAGTTGCAAAAAAGATTGTAGGAATAACAAATATGCCTTAAATTTATTTACTCATACCGCAGATGCTCTAACAGACTAATCTTTTTAGATGCACGTAGTGGAACCAAACTCACCATCAATAAGCCGATTAAGCCGAACACTACCATACTAAGCATCTCCATATAGGCTGGTTTGATTACTACAAATCCCCACATCATTCCTACTAGATGTGGAATTAGTTGCATCATAATGAACCCGATTAGAATTCCCAAACCACTTCCTAAGATCCCAATTACAAGGGCCTCTACAAAAATCATTTTGCTGATGGATTTCTTACTCATTCCAATACAGCGATATAAAGCAATACTCCTTTTTCGTTCCAAGAATCCACTAATAATTTGATTAAATAGGCCAATGAGACCAATGATGACCGCGAAATAAGTGTAGGAATTAATTGCATTAAAGATTGAATCCACTTTGTCCGCATTTGCTAATTCCTGATTTTCTTTTGTAACAATAGACGAAATGTTTTTTGTAAATGCACGTTTGATATTTTTTTCTAACTGTTCTTGTTCCACATTTCCTTTTACACAAAATGAGTAGTATCCATTGTTTTCCATCATTTTATTGTAAGCGTTGCTTGACAGATAGGCAATGTGGCCTATTCCAAGGTTTGTATCCACAAAACCTACAATCTTGAAGCGCTTAGTCTTTTCCTTATATTGTAGTTCCATTGTGTCTCCCAATGAAAATCCAAATTTACTTTGCATGATTCTGGTGGTAATAACGGACTCATCATCAAGTTTTGCGACCATTTGCTCGATTTCCTCATTCTCAGGCATCCAGTAATAATCAAAAAACTCTTTTCCATCAATTCCATAAACACCATTCATAAAGGTATTTGTGTTTACTTCTCGCATCTCATAATTCATGTTGTACGGTTCAACACTCTCTACCCCATCAATCTCCATAAATTTTTCTTCCGCGTCGGCAATTGGTTCTACAAACTCCACCGTCGCATCATAAAGATACTTTGTGTCATAAGCATCATGTAAATCAAATGACATGGACTTAAATAATGACACCATAAACGCAACAAGTGCAATCATAACTGCAAACAATCGAAAATTATTAGCCAATATTTTGTTATCACGAACATTTTGAACACCTAGTGAAATGGCACGATCTAAATGAAGTTTCGAGATTAAATAGGATACAAACTGCAATAACCCATCCGAAAGTAAAACAACACCCACTAACATCATTGTTGCAAATGTAGATGCTGCTACCATGCCTACCCATGACAAACATAGAAAATTAGCTCCAATTAGTACAAGAACACTAATCATAATACCGACCATCCAAGCCTTGGATTTCTTGTTCAACTTTTGATCTGGTTTTTGTAACATAATGTCTTTTACGCTCTTTTTCCATACTTCTTTGATTGGTAAAAGAATACTCATAATTGCAAGCAAAACTGCTCCTGAAATAGATATCAAAACCTGCTTTAACGAGATTGTTAGTGCAATTGTACTTCCAAATGAATCCTCCTGGCTAAAATAGAGTTTTTGAATCACCATGAATACTCCAATCCCAAGAATACATCCCAATAAACCTCCCACAACCCCTAGTAATCCACTTTCCAATATTAAAAGGCGATTTAACTTTTTCTTCGTCATCCCCACACTGCGCATGATTCCAAATGAACTAATTCGTTCCTCATATAGAATCTTAAAAGCTGCGTGAATTAGGAACATACTCATGAAAAATACAGCAATGGATGAAATTTTAAACGGCATTACATAAGTATTCGTCTCAGCGCGAATCAACTGAGTATCGATGGTATACTCTAGATTTAACAGTGGGTATTTTTGACTAAACTCTTCATAACGTTCTTTTAACTGAACAGCTCGCTGTTCTAAATTTGCCTGTTCCAAACGGTCATTCTTAAAATAAATCATATTCACTTGCGCATCTGTCATTTCTTTCATGGTATCAAACGGAATAATCATCGTTCCACCATCTGCAAGTTCTCGTAGGAAAATTCCCTTTGGCTCACTGATTCCAACGATTTCAAACTCGAACTCAGCAAGGTTATATTCTAGAGTGATTTTATCGCCAACATTCCAATCATTTTTCTTAGCAAACGCATCTCCCACAATCACTTGATATCCACCAAAGTCTTTTACCGTTCCAGACTTCATAGGTACTGGGTTATAATTCATGTAGTCCTCGTAATTCATTCCATAGGTGTGGTAATAATAGGAATCTTCTACCGATGGAGCATATAATAAATCCTTTTTAATAATCGGCGCAATATAGTCAAAACCCGCTTCGGCTTTAATTTGCTGTATTACATCATCATTGATTTCTTCTAATTCATTGGTTGCTAGGTAATCAGCCGTCCCAGCATGTCTTGTATCTGCTTCAAAAAACATCTTTTCGCAGGTAGTCTTAAACCCTTCATTTGCGAAAATCAATGAAGAAGCACAGGCAATAGAGAAGATAACTAGTCCTGTTTGAACTTTTCGCTTGAATAAACTTTGTATTAGGTATTTTAGTATGATTTTCATACGACCAATTCACCATCCTTTAGATAAATCACACGATTCCCGTATTCAGCCGATTCTTTGGAATGTGTAACCATAACAATTGTCATACCCATCTCGCGATTAATCTTTTTAAGTAATTCTAAAATTGTAATTCCCGTTTTGCTATCTAGATTTCCAATTGGCTCATCGGCAAACAAGATTTTCGGATTGGTTATAATTGCTCTTGCAATTGCAACTCTTTGCTGCTGTCCCCCTGACAGCTCCTTAGGCGTGTGGTTCTTGTGTTCTGTCAATCCAACAATATCCAGAATTTCATCAAGACGTTTTTGATAATTGGCGTACTTCTTGTGGTCAAGTTCAAGGGGCAGCACTATGTTTTCAACGACTGTCAGATTTGGAATTAAATTATAGGACTGGAAAACGAAACCAATTGTGCTCCTTCTAAATTTGCATTCTTCTTCATCTGTGAATTCCAAAATATTAGATCCATCAATTTGAATCTGCCCAGATGTTGGTTTTTCAAGTCCACCCATTAAATAGAGTAGTGTACTTTTACCTGATCCAGATGGCCCCATAATAGAAACAAACTCTTCTTCCTGAATCTTCAAATCAATATCTTTTAATACTGGATTCACGAACTCTCCCATCGTATAATTTTTATTTAAATGTTCTACCTCAATTGCCCACATCTATTTTACCTCTTCTTCTACCGTTTGATTTACAGTTCGCTTTGCCTTCCTAGCTCTTATCTCTTCATTAATTTCATCAATCTCTTTTTTCACTCTTGCTAACCCAAGAAAATAGCCTACAATATAAACTGGCGTCACATATACAAAGACAATCCATAACTCCTTGATTGGAAACCATCTAAAAAACAGTCCTGTTAACATAACAACGATAACAACCATTGTATACTCTGCCATTAGCTCTAACAGATACCAGTTTGTTTTCCACCTATTTAAAAGAAGCTGAATAAAACAAATAAGTAATGAGACCCCAAATATTTGTAAAACAAAACTGTTTTCCCATACATTTTTATTCCATATAGCAGGAATATAGTATGCTGCAAATAGGATTAAGATCGTGAGTATCAAACTTTTTTTCAAAAACTCTTTCATACTATTTTCCCTCCTTTCTAAGTGCACTTTTGATTGCTTGTAAATACGTTCTGGAAATTGTAATTTTCTCCTGGTTTTCCAACGTTGCCTGCATTTTACTATTATAAAGGGATTCCACTGATTCAAGTACGTTGAGGTTCAAAATACAAGATTTTGAAACTTGTATAAATTCGTAGGTCTCTAATTCCTGGGCCAAGTTGTATAACTTAAGTTCTGATCGAAAAACTTGATCTTTTGTGTAAATAAACGTTTTCTTATCCACACTCTCAATATAGTAAATATCGTAAATATGAATTCTAAATACTCGCCCATTATCATTTCCAAA
>CAZWNX010000141.1:0-4027 GCA_964635395.1 uncultured Lachnospiraceae bacterium | reverse complement strand
TCCCAAGTAAACCACAGTTTTTTGCACGATTCGTACTGTTAATGTGCATCCTTGCACTTCTAACTCACATTCGTTATAATTACCATTAGTAAGCAACTTGTATAAATAGAAGGAGCCCATACTATGAGCCGAATAGATTCAAATGACTATCAAGTAAATCTATATAAATCAAAGAAACTGGGGTCTGGTTTAGACAAGCAGGATATCAAATATGCAAATCGTGATTATGTGCTATCCTTTCTTGAGCACCAACCCGGTTTATCTAGAATTCAATTAGCCAAACTGACTGGGATGTCTCCTACAAGTATGACAAGGATTATGGACGAACTAATGTCTCTTGATTTGATTCAAGAAATCGAAGGCGAGTACTCTGGAGTTGGTCGCAGATCAGTTCAGCTTGCTCTTAATCCAGATGCCTTTCATGTATTAGGGCTAACGATTAGTGAGTGCACATTCTCTTTTTGCATTGCCAATTACTGTGGAGAAATATTATTTAAAAAGACCTATTCTCACGATTTAAAACCCGGTATCGCACAAGAAGAATTAGTGGATTGCTGTTATCACACTTATCAGACCTTTCTATCGGATTACCTTATGCAAACTCCTGATTATCCGACCACACTTATAAAAGTAATGGGGGTAAGCTTTCCTGGCACTGTATCTAGCGAATCCAAAATTGTTTTGAGCTGTCCTTGTTTTGGTTGGGGTAAAAATATTGATTTTTTAAACAATCTTGAATCACGTTTTCAACTTTGTCTAGTGGTTGAAAATGATATCAAAGCATCTCTCATAAATGAATATTATAGGCATCCAAAACACCAGAGTGATACTATGGCTTTTCTATCTCTCGACTATGGTATCGGGGTCGCTTTTATGCAAAACGGTGTCTTACTAAAAGGAATTCATTCCGGCGCGGGTGAAATTGCGCATATTATTATTCCGAAACAAAGCCAACGTGATGAATTGCAAACAGTACCCGAAAACTGTTTCTATTCCTCAAGGCTTTGCTATGAAGAACTCCTTCATGAGGCAATTGCTTCTGGATTAAAGGTTGAAAACATTGTTGAATTATCAGGCCTTTACAAGACTGGTGATGCTCTTGCAGTCGTTTATTGCGAGTCTGTCAGTCATTATCTTGCAAGTCTTCTAAATGTTATTATCTGCCTGTATAATCCCGAAAAAATCATCCTTGGTGGCATCACTTTGCATGAATTTCCTGAACTTATTGATTTATCGCTTAAACATCAGGATTTCTTTTACCAAGATATTGCGGATGGTATTCAGATTGAATTAACCTATGAAAAAGAAGATGAAGCGCTCTTTGGTAGCACCGTTCTTGCCACCAAATTCTATCGCAATCATCTTCTTCATAAGCAATTTTATGGGCGAGAAAGTTGAAGTTTAAGTTTGAGGTTGTTATCGCTTGTTTTCAGCAGCTTCCGCTACAAATCATGATTCTTTCTTCTTTTTGTAGCTTCTTTATAAACCTGCTCATCAGTTCTGGCTGAAACAACAATAATCTTTAATATGCCTTCGATTCGCTCCACCTTATAAACAACTCTGATTCCCAAATCCTTGAACTTAATTTTCATAAAATTAGTAAGGTTTGTACCACTCTTATTACCTAAAGGTTTTCCGTATCCGCCTTCTTCCTTGGGTAATGGATTCCGACTAACTTTTTGAATACCTTTCAATACTTGTATCTGAGCTGAGTGATCGAGTTTTCTCATGTCTTTTTCCGCTTCTTCCAAAAACTCAATACTCCATGTCATTCGATATCTAAATCCTCCAAATTCAAAAGTTCATCGCCACTTATTCCCAAGTGACTCATAACTGAATCAAATGAGACTCTTTTATTTCCTCCAGTTTCTTCCATGCGTTTATTTGCCTCTAACAAAAGAAAATAGTCTTCCTCAATTTCTGTTAGCCTAGCATATTCTTCGGGAGACAAAATAATAGCTGAAGGCTGATTGTTCTTTAAAACAATTAATTCTCTTTCCGAATGAAGTCTATCAAATATTTTAGCTGCCTGACCTTTATTAAATTGCGAAATAGAAACAAGACTTTGTAATAGTTCTGCTGTTATTGTCATAAAAAACACCTCCATTACTTTATTATACTTACATTATAATCAGAAAATTTTTCAAAATCAACAAAAATACTTATTAATTTTCAAGCAAATTTTCATTACAATTTTCATGTTTTTTCTACAAATCAATTCATATTCGTAAAGTGAACGTGAAGTGAAAAATTAAATTTATTTACCAACATCACCAATTTCATTTTGAATTAAACTAATTGTTGAGTCTTTGATTCCCACAGAATGGGCAATATTTTCCCATTCAAAAATTGCTTCTTTTACTTCCTCTATGATCTTTTTGCACTTAAAGGATTTTAGATCCATGTTTTGACCACATGCAACCAGGTCATCCACTTGTATCTTGGTTCTTTTGCCATTGACGGTCATCTGATGTGCCTGCAGCCATTGGTTCTTAGCATCACAAGCAAATGTGATATCGTAAGCTGGTGCTAGTGACCAAATCCCATTTCTGTCCATCAAAAAAGAGATGTTTTTAACATGATCATCTTGATTAACAGCTAACACATTGAATACCATACGTCTATAAAACTGTTCTATATCACTGCTTGGCAAACCCATCTCTTTGCCTGTTAATGCAGCCATTTCGTAACTACATAGTCCCGGTTCATTATAATCTATATGCGCAATAGCACCAAGCGATTGCATATGTAGCTTCTTACCCTTTACACGATCAAATCGTTTGGTCATGAAATGCTTATGATTTCCTTCGTCAAGCAAACGACACTCGCTCATTAAAATGCCTGCTTTGATTGCCATTTGGTAATATGCGTACTCAATTTTTGTATATTCCGGTGTGTCCTCCAAATTATGATCCCCATTTCTTGAAACACCATCAAATTTCATTAACCAAAATTGATACCCCTGCTCTACGTCAATCTGCCCTGAACGAATATCCCCTGTTTGATCATTATAGGCAATGATTGCCTTGGCTCTAGCCCCACCCGCTGAAGTTCCAAGTTTGAGCAGCTGCTGATAATGCATGTCATTTTGTGCGAGAAGATGAATTTTCTCTTTTTCTTCTAAGACCGCCGATGCAAATTCCACCAATTTATCTACACTTACCACATCATTACGGTCAGCCTGTAAATCTAATATTGGCTTATACTCAAGTGCCCCCATTCCTCGTTTGCCTGTATAACATAATCGTTCAACAACGTTGAAACTCGCTGACGTTCTTCCCTGTGATGCGAGCCACTGATCAATAACTGCATTTCCAAATCGATCTGGCAACGAATCCGCTAATAATCCTGGCACACCTTTAAATGCAGGTACTGCAAGTTCTGGAAACTCATATACCCTGTTTGACAGCGGCATTTTGATTGGTGAAATCTCAACTCCCATACGAACAAAATCCCTGTCATACTCAAACGAAACATAGTTCTTACCATCTTCTAAATGAAAATATCCTACTGTTGTTCCCCATAGTGTCACAGTTGCTGTATTGCTCATTCCTTTTCATCTCCCCATTGAATCTTGCTATCAGGTTTAATCTCTAACTTCTTGCTGACACGTTTTCGCTTTGCCACAGTAGTCTTTTCCTTTAAATAATAGGAAGGTCTCTTGCTTGGATCTGGGACAAGCATATCAAGATTTGCATCTAATTCTAGTGCAATAAGCACTTTAATCAGATTCCCAAATTGAACATCCTCACCGCTTTCCATCCGCGATATACTTCGAACTGCAACGCCTGACTTATCCGCTAATTCTTTTTGTGATAATGGATATGCAACTCTATATGCTTGAAGCCGTTCACCAATTTCTGATAATGCGCTCTTAGAAGAAAGATACTTTCCCATTTTCTCACCCGCTTTCATGGTATAGGACATTTAATAATTCATATCTGATTCCTATTTAATATAAATTATAAACCAGAATTTATTAAAACGCAATATTTGACTTATTAAACTGTTTTTTTATTTTTACATG
>CAZWNX010000140.1:0-4145 GCA_964635395.1 uncultured Lachnospiraceae bacterium | reverse complement strand
CAACGAACACCACAGCAGTATAGGAATCTATATAAAGCAGGAAGGATATATGGTCTTCCATTAGATTTATGACGCAATACATATTTATCGCATTCTTCAAAAAAGAGTTTTATTTCACTTTTACTCATAAGATATACTTCAGCATGATATTTCTGGATCGTATATCTGTCATCAAGGATATACGCATCTTCATATCCCAGACTGTTTAAGTATCTTCCGAATTCTCGTATTGAAGAGATCCAACTTCTGTCCCCAGTGATGGATTTTTCTGCCTGTTTGATTGCCCAGCCTTCTACAACCTCTCGCTTTGGAATGGGGAAGTTTCCATTCTCATAATTATACCAATCTAGTTGACGCAAGTAATACGCACCAGTGACATACTTAATACCTAACGCATTTTTAAATTCCAAAAAATCTTCTATAAGTGGTTTTAGATTGCTTATGTATTGGTTCATGGATTCACCTCCTTCGAGATGCCATCCATTGAAAGAACACAAGCTTTAAGCCTCTCAACATCTGTTGTTATATATATGTCTGTAGTATCCGGAGTTGAATGACCAAGTATAGCAGCTATCGTTTCAATAGGAACTTCGTTCTTAACCATTGTTGAAGCTGCATTATGACGTAACATATGCATTCCAAAGATTCGTGTACCTTTTTCTATCCCTGCAGCCTTAAAGACTCTACTTACAACAGCGTGACACCCTGCATGATCCGAAAAAGAATTAAAAGGTGCAAGTTCACGAAGGAATAAGTGAGTATCATTAACTTTTGGTCTTTCCTGAGTGATATATTTTACAAGAGCATTTCCAACTTTTTCGGTTAATGGCAAACACACCAAGTTTCCAGTCTTGCTTTGTTTAAAAGTAATTGTTTCATTATTCCAATCGATATCGGATAACTTCAGTTTTATTAAGTCACATGCTCTTATTCCGCAAGATAAACCTGTTATTACTATAGCAGCATCACGTAAAGTCACACGTTTATCATCTATTGCTTGGAAGATATTTTGCAGTTCATCATCTGTAAGTGTAGGAATAATTCGGTTTATTCTAGGTGCATGTATTCCAGCGATGGAATTCAAAAGATCATTCCTGTTTAGATATCTGAAGATACCTCTCATTTCACATAGTATTTCTCTTTGACGAGTTTGTTTTGTTTGTTTGATGTATTGCATTATCATTGCAGCGTTAAGACCATGGATATCTTCCATGGTTATTACGTCAAGAAACTGCAGAAGACAATACATTCCATACTCATAAAAATGGATAGTGTTTTCATTGTCATAAATGGAATGTAAATAAGTTTGATAATTCTTGTATATCTCCTTGTGAACAGGATTATCTGGGGTGATTCGTTCCTTTTTTATAACGGAAAAGTCAAATGTTCCTGTTAGAAAATAGGAATCTATTAAGCGAATAAATCTTCCCTGTGTGTGATATCGATTTAAACTAAATTTTCCAGTTTTAGCGCTTATTACATCATCTGCATAAGTTTTTCCGATTTCACAGTAGTATACGGTCACATTTCTTGCAGAACAAAACTGTTTGAATCTTCGAACTACACCTTCATAATTAAAGACTGTAGATTCATTGTACCCAGCATTACGTACAGCGTTGATGCACGCCATACAAATAGAATCAATGGTCATCTTAAAGTACCTCCTTTGTTTTGGTACTTTAAGTATAACGGATTTACTATGCCGAAGAATTTATTGTTGAGTACAGGATATCTGTTCATAATAAAAACTTCGGCATAGTTTTTTCTTCGGCATAGTCAGTCTTATACCGAATTCGTGATAATTGTGATCGAGGCACACAGTATGTTTCAAGAGCCTACAAAGAAGTAACTGAAAATATGGAACGTAGCTATTCAAAAAAGGCATTCCCATGGGATAATGCATGCATCGAATCCTTTCATGCGCTCATCAAACGAGAGTGGTTCATCTCCTTGTAAGAATTTTTAGTACTTACAAATCTTACAAGATTTATTTCAAGGTGGTAAACTAATTCACTGACATTTCAGCGTGAAGTGGTCAACTATTATAATGACATTTACAACGTGGATATCAACTAACAAATAGTGATTATGAAACTGTTAGAAAATTATCGACACCATCTGATAAAGTTAAGAATTATTTTATTCCATTCTTTTTGCAAATGGTAAATGGTTCTTTTATGTATAATATAGATTATTTTGAAACAGCAAATGCTTTTAAAAAGGTATTAGTTAAGCCATTAAAATTAGTTTCGAAAATAGGAAACAGCACAAATACAAATCTAGCATTAAAAAGAAGTAGAAAAATAAATATAGATAAGGTATTTGAGCTTTACTCCGGAACAACCATGTCAGTAAAAGCTAGTTTGGATGAATTATTTAGATTACTTAATTTTTATCATGGAGTTCAAGTTAATGATTTTATTAAGAAATTGTCAGTATATCCAATTTGGGCAAAAGTTGTTGATGAGAGTTATATTTGTTTAAAAGAAATATCTACAGTCAAATATGTGAAATGTGTCAATGAGATAAAAAAAGGGACAGAAATTATGGTTTTAATTTCTGAATACGATTACATTGATAAGCAGTTTTATTCGGTTCCATATGTTGGAAATATTAAATTATGAAAGAGTGACACTTTGTAGATAGACATCAAAATATGACGATATTTGCTTTTAATTCATATTTGTGAAAAGTTATTTATAGATGAAAAATGTTACGTAATATTAAGAATCCAACCTCAATTTCTTGAAGAATTTTATGAGGTTGGATACAAGAAATACTAATTCAATTCATTCATAGCATCGACATAATCTTGTAAACCATTACCAGATAATGCAAATTTGGCGTAAGTCAGTGGCTGTTCCTCAGCCAGATGATACAAATAAACAACATCATTTGGATCATCAAACAAAACAGTGGAATTGAAATCTTTGCAACGGATAAAGAGAGCGGTATTAGTGCCAATATTAACTTCCACAGTATCAGTTATTGGATTATACATAGCAAATTGAAAGTCAAAATCATTCATAGTGTTCTCCTTCCCAGAGATACTTGGCTCCATCAAGCATATCGATAATAGCTTTTAGTGCAAGTTCGTATTCGGCTTGAAGTGAGGAGATTTCCTCGGAAGTTGGAAGCGTGATTGTAACATCACTGGTAAAAGCGGTATGCATGGAATAAAGTTGAAGATATAATTTTCTTAGGACTTCAACCAAAGGATATATTGTTTCTTTCTTGCCCACAACGCAGATTCGGTTATAGATACAGGAACGTATAAAATAATCTTTCTTCATCATACCGCTAGCAAGGATGCGTGCTTCAATAGCTTTTCGTTCATATTCAGATACCCTGAAACTTATAGTTGGATTTTTATGTTGATTGCTCATAGCAAACTCCTTTCAAAAAGTCGCGACAGTGTCGCGATAATTCTCTTGGTAGTAGCAATTATTCCAGTGACTCGTAAGCCACAAGAAACAACTGCCTAGTGAATAATAAAAAGTAGATTATATCAACCTTTAAGAGTTTTAAGTCTGCTACTATTCTGCTACTAAAAGAACCAAAAACCATGCGGAAAACGTAACATTTCGTGGAATAGATATACCAGAAACCGCTATTTATCAGCATTTAGCGAGCTGTGGTAAAATGCCCGGCAAGAGTTTGAATAGCATCAGGTGGTTTACCATCCAATAGAACCATTAAGGATAGTTGATGGAATTCGACTGTCCTTTTTTATGCTGATGTAGTAAACTATTTTTAGAGAGTTTTGAAAAATAGTAATACATTTATTCAATGAATTTTTACACATAACTTGGCAATAGTTAATTTTTGAATTCGTAATGATATGAAAAATATTATTATGAAAAGAAAGTGAGATGAGAAAAATTGACAAAGTTATTTGATATCAAAAAATTTGATTCATACAAAGAAGATAATCGCCGAGAGGTTAAGAAAGCAAATGGAGGTCTTCCAATTGCACTCTGGGATACCTATTCATCATTTGCAAATACTTATGGTGGAGTAATTATTTTGGGGATTAAAGAACTGGATAATAAAAGTTGGAAAACGACAGGTTTAAAGGCAGCTGATAAAGAGAAGCTGTTGGATGATTTCTGGAATTTGATCCATAACAGTCAAAAGGTAAATAT
>CAZWNX010000139.1:0-4213 GCA_964635395.1 uncultured Lachnospiraceae bacterium | reverse complement strand
TAGCTCAGCTGGATAGAGCGTTTGGCTACGGACCAAAAGGCCGGGAGTTCGAATCTTCTAACGCACATAAGCCCTATAAACGATTTGTTTATAGGGCTTTTTTGTACAGAAAAGAGGGGTGTGTAATGCTTGTAAGAGTGAAGCTAAATAATCAAATTATTGAGTGCACTGGGAATTACAAACAGAATCTAGTTGAAGTATTGCAAAGTGCAAATATTCCAATAAGTGCATTGTGTAATAAGAATGGTACTTGTGGAAAGTGTAGAATAAAAATATGTGAGGGAAAATTAGAAGCAATAAGGGAGAACCATACATCTATAAGTGAGATGGAATGGAAACAGGGATATCGATTGGCATGTAAATGTTATGTGGTTTCGGATTGTTTGGTTGAGGTGGTCCAAGTAGAATCTAATATGAATATCGTATCTTCGTATCGAAGCGACTCAAAAATAGAGAAAAGTATTAGTGGTCAAAAATCCAATCATAATCCAGGTATATATGTTGCGATTGATATTGGAACAACGACAGTTGTTGTAAAAGCTTTTGATCAAAAGAGCAACGCCTGTATTTACGAAAAAGCCAGCTTGAACCCACAACGCCTATATGGAGCAGACGTGATTACAAGAATGGAAGCATCTAATGATGGAAAACTTAAGGTACTTCAATATGAAATTCAAAAAATGATTGTCAGTTCATTGTTGGAGTTAGTAGATAGGGAGACTGAAAATGAAAACCTCATTATCAATGAAGTGATCATTGCAGCCAATATGACAATGATTCACTTATTCCTAGGAGCTTCCTGCGAAACCTTGGGAAGTTATCCTTTTCACTCAGATTTTTTAAAAACAACCCAGTTGGATTTTAGAAAAGTTTTTTCCGAAACAATAAAAGAAATGGGTATCATTGAACGTTCTGATTTTGTTAAAACGACGGATCAAAGTATAATAACAATCATTCCTGCAATTTCTGTTTTTGTTGGAGGGGATATTGTATCTGGTCTTGCATATCTGCAGATGATTCAGAGAGCAGAGAAATCCATTTTGATCGATCTAGGAACGAATGGTGAGATGGCAATAAGAAATGGGGAACAATACATAGTCACCTCGACGGCGGCAGGCCCTGCATTTGAGGGTGGAAATATGACGAGCGGTGTTGGAAGTATAAATGGTGCCATTGAAGGCGTTACTGTCCTTAAAATCCCAGTAGGTTCAAATCCTCATCGAATAATTCTTAAAACGATTGCAGAAAAAGAACCAGTAGGAATTTGTGGAACGGGAATTATTGAAGCAATCTATGAGCTTAGAAAACTTCATATTATTACAAAAAATGGAGAGTTTTCAAATAAAAATCAAACTGAGTTTACTTTTTATGATTCAAATCATACAAAAATTGCTATTACGCAAAAGGACATACGGGAATTCCAAGTTGCGAAAGCAGCGATACTATCAGGGATTTATGCTCTAGAACGAAAGATTAACATGGATATAAAGGACATTGATAAAATTTATTTAGCTGGAGGTTTTGGTTATTCACTATCACTTCATAAAGCGGCAAAAATAGGTTTATTTCCAATATCTTGGTTAGGAAAAATAGAAGTAGTGGGAAACACTTCTCTAGCAGGCGCTGTTTCATATGGAATGGGGAAAATAACAATGGATCAAATTTGTGAAGTCGTAAATCATGCAAAAGAGATCCCTTTAGCAAATACGGATGAATTTCAGCAGGATTTTATTGCTGCAATGGAATTCAGGGAATATGAGTCATTATAGCAAGAGCTGTAATTCAAAGGTATTCTTGTTTTTGTCAGCATAGGTGTCAATCATATCTGTTTCAATGATTTGGTATGTTTGTTTTCTGAGAAACGATGAATCAAAGACCTCTTCGTAGTGATCAATTCGATGCTCTTTGTTTTGACGACAAAGGTATTTTCCGCTAGGTAAAAGAGTTACATTTTGAAAATGACTAACGTCTCCTTCAACATGTACAAAGACCAATTTTTTAACTTCGCCTTTATGAAATTGATAAATTAATCCAGAAGGATAATTCGCCTTCAATTGATTTTTTTGTGCAAAGACAAAAAGTTCAAGAAGTTTATGAGAATAATGGGTCGCTTCAGTATAATCATCAAAAGGGGTGACTAGTACTGTACGAGGTAATAAGTCGCGAATGTAAAAGTCTTTCTGAAATTTTGAACGAGATTGATTTTCAAGCTGATCAAGAGTGAGCTGAATTTTTTCAAGGCAAGAACCCATTCGTTTAATTTTCTGTTCGGCAAGTAGCTTTCCATCAAACAAAAGCTTCTGTAGGTCCAAATTATGATTAGAATCTAGATATTTGTACAAATCTTTAAGTGGAATACCTAGCTCAATACAGAGATTAATTGCATCAAGAATAAATAATTGATCCTGTGTATAATATCTGTAATTTGTCTCTGAATTGATATAAGCGGGTTTAAAAACTCCAATTTCATCATAGTAGCGTAAAGATTTAATGCTAACTTGTTTGATTTTTGATACTTTTCCAATAGATAACAATTTGTCCATAAATCTCTCCCCATATGTTATACTTGATAAAAGAATTATGACATAGATAGAGAAAAAATCCAATAGATTTTTTGAAAGGAGGTCCAAGTGGCAAATCGGTATAATGAGTTCCACGAGAATTCAAGTAAGATACGTCAAAAGAGTTCGAAGGCTCTTTTTCAACTTCTTTTTGGAAGAACCTTTATAGCCATGATTTTACTGGCGTTACAATTAGTGCTGGTATCCATTGTGTTTGTAAAGTTTGGTGAAGAGAACGAAGTGTTTCTTGGCGTTTTCACGGTGTTTGCTGCTGCAATCACAATCTATATTATAAATAGTGAAGAAAATCCTGCATTTAAACTTGCGTGGATGCCCTTAGTATGTCTTTTTCCGGTATTTGGTGCGACTCTATTTCTTTTTGTACAGATGAATCCCGGAAACAGGGGCTTACAAAAAAAGTTGAGAGCTCAATTAGAAAAAGGGAAGCCATATACAAATACAAGTAAACGAGATAGTACCTATGTACAAGAACGGTGTAGTGAAATGAATGGAATTGTTAATTATATTCAGACCGTAAATCAATTGCCTGTCTATCAAAATCAGGGTGTTCATTTTTATCGAATAGGCGAAGAGAAGTTTGAAGATTTGCTTATTGATTTAAAAAATGCTAAGAAGTATATTTTTTTAGAGTATTTTATTATTAAAAAGGGTAAAATGTGGAATGCGATTTTGGATATTTTGGTTGAGAAAGTAAAGGAAGGCGTCGAAGTTAGAGTTCTATATGATGGGATGTGTTCGCTTGTCTACCTACCCTATCACTATCCTAAAAAACTTCGTAAATTGGGAATACAGGCTAAAATGTTTTCCCCAATCAAGCCACTCTTTTCTACTCACCAAAACAATCGTGATCATAGAAAAATAGCCATTGTTGATGGGAAAATCGCATATAATGGAGGGATCAATCTGGCGGATGAATATATTAATTTAGATTCAATGTATGGACATTGGAAAGATACAGCTGTTCGAATTAAGGGGCAGTGTGTTCGAAGTTTTCTTTTGATGTTTTTGCAAATGTGGAATTTGGAAAATAAAGATACAAACGATTATGAAAACTATTTATTGAACGAAATGGAAGATGATGCACTCTGCGAAAGGGATTATCAGGATGGATTAGTGATTCCGTATAATGATGCCCCAACCAATCGAGAAGATATCGCAGCAACAATCTATATGGATATGCTTTATAATGCAAGAACGTATGTATATATCATGACACCGTACTTGGTGTTGGATAATGAAATGATGGTAGCACTTACGACAGCTGTCAAAAAGGGTGTGGATGTTCGAATCATTATGCCAAAGATTCCGGACAAAAAAATGGTATTCTATTTATCAAGAACTTTTTATCCTCAATTACTAGAGGCAGGAGTTAAAATATATGAATATACACCAGGGTTTATGCACGCAAAAGAATTTATCGCGGATGATGAGAAGGCGATTGTTGGATCGATTAATTTGGATTTTAGGAGTCTATACGAGCATTTCGAATGCGCGACACTATTATATAAGGTAGAGCAAATTAAAGATATAAAAGAAGATTTTATGGATGCGATGGATCGTTCAGAAGAAATTACCATGAAAGAGTATCAATCATTTTCACTTGTGACGAGAATGGTTGGAAGAGTTCTAAG
>CAZWNX010000138.1:0-4268 GCA_964635395.1 uncultured Lachnospiraceae bacterium | reverse complement strand
TGGCTATTATTTTATTTGAAAAGACTTGGTTAAGCACTTGTGCCATACGCCAATAACCTTTTCTACTCCATGCGAGTTCTAGTGCTTTCCAATGTTCCATTCCCAATGATTTTAGCATTCGGTATCTCGTTCTGATTCTCTTCCATTGTTTCCAGTTGTTTTATAGGAAGGCATAGCAAGAAATATACTTTCTTTACCTCGCAAGATATTTACGTTATTAACAATAAAACTATCCCCAAAATAAATTCTTGCTAATCCTCTGACATTGCTTCCGTCTCTTTTATATGTTGTAACCTTTACTTTTAACTCAGGCATTTCAGGGTGATTCATTAACACTAATGAGTCCATCCTTATATTTACAAAAAAAGTGATTAACCCACCTTCTACTTCTAAACTAGCGCCACAATTAGGGCAAAACAATGACTTAAGCTTCATCTCTTATGTCTCCTTATTTTATTTATTCATTTCCGTGAAGTGTGATTTCAACTACCATTAACACCGATAATTTGGTTGCAGCATAACATTTTAAGAATTTTCTTGTATTTTTGTACACCTCATTAAAAACATTTTTGTTCATAAATTTCTCCTTTCTTTTTTGGGCAAAATAAAAAAAGACCTATGCATTATATACATAAGTCTTAAAAGATAAGGTGGAATTCGAACTCCACTTCTTTAGATTTTTCTAACGTCTTACACCCGCATTGGTTTCCAATAGACTGCTTATCTTTCATTATATGGTTTGCTATTTATGCGAATCTTACCACTTTCCACAAAGTATAAGAATGAGTATTACAATCAGCCACAGACCTCCGGTAATCAATGTTAAAAATAAATGCAATAATACACTGTGTTTTTTCTTTGTCTTCATAAGTTTTTCCTCCTAATTTGCTAATGGACAACCATCCTTACACATTGGGTAAGCGTCTCCATCACATGATTGACAGTAACTTAGTTTATCGGTATATAAGTCATCATATTCATCATCACTATGGTTGACTCATACTATCCCACATTGTTCACACTTCCATTCACCAACCCACTCGGTTCGCTTCATTTTCACACCTCATCTGGTGCGTATCTGACTGATTGTAATATCCTCCTTAAAGAATTTTATTATCATTATACACTATAAACATTTACTATCAAATACTAATTCCACATTAATACTCTCAATGATTTGATCTTATATACTTATTTCCCTTTCTATTCAGCAAGTGTCTTTCTTGCATACTTTATTCATGTAAGTTCCTCGACTTGACAACATACATGAGAGGTAATGAATATTGTTTAGAAATAGAAATAATCCTAAGAATGATATTTCTTAATATTATCATTCTTAGGATTATTTTGCAAAAGGTGAACTCTCTTTATATTAATTTATTAATAGTGGTAAAACAGTGGTAAAAGTACTTGTAAAGAAGCAAAAAGTCCTTTATTTATGCTATTTTCTAGGAGCTAGTTAGTATGTTGCCGTGGCAGATGAAAAGTATTTTTATCATCCCTTTAAAATCCTCATTTTCCATGTATTTACGGGCTTTGCAGCCCTTTTGTAAAAAGCGTCTTGGTGGCATAAATTAGTATAATTTGGCATATTTTAGTCACCGTTTGGTGTAAAAATCGGTGTAAAAATTTGTGTTTTACACCTCGCCTTTTTTGCGTATTTTAGATCACTTTTAATCTAGCCATCTCTTCCTTCGCATCTTCAAACCTCACATGAGTATAGGTGTTAAGCGTAACACTTATATCTGCATGTCCCATACTGGTATTAGTAGTGAGTGACAACTAGCCTAACTCAGAGGGATCATCCTCCATATATCAGAAGAAAAATACCTATGCTCAACCTCAAAATTAAGAATCCAATTTAATATCTTCTCGGTTATGAAAATCAAAATTATATCGAACGAATCAGCCCTATAACTTCAAATCTACTGTTCTATTCATTCCAATAATCTATTGTTTCCTGTGGTGTGGTATCAACTTCAAACAACCGCAACATAAAATCCTCTTTTTTATGATAAAGATTGATTATTCGAATATATTTCTCTTCAATTCTATAAAACACATAATTTTCAGACACAAATATGTACCGATAATCTGACACAATGTCAAACATTTTCGATACCTCTGGACCCTTTTCTTCATAGTCACAAAGTCCTCTAATTGCATCTGTGATGCTCTTAACTATTTTTTTAGCACTATCCGAACCATATTCTTGTGATATTGCCATTTTTAATGCGCGCAATTTATCCGCTGCATCAGGAGTATATTTTATCTTTTTCAATCAATTACCCCAATTTCCCTCTCTAAATCATCTGCATCAATCCAACCTTCAGCTTTAGCTCTTTCTTCTGCTCGTTTTAAATCAAGCATAAGCATTGCGATTGCCTGTTGCTTCAATGCCTCCTTACTATTTTTTGTAACTATAAAAGGAAGACCTTCAACATTTAACGACTGCTGGATAAATGTATTAAATGCATCTGTCAATGTCATTCCGGTTTTTGCATAAAGATCCTCAACCGTTCTCTTGATTTCTGAATTTATTCTTACTTGAAAGGTTGAATCCTTTGGTGCAATAGCAACATTCAAATTTGTATCCATAAACATACCTCCTTACGTTTTCTATATCATAGCACTTCTTATGTTTGACGTCAATACATTGTCATTACACGCTTGATTGTGATACATGACTTGTATTTTATCGAAGTTTAATCTGAATCCAATACATCCAGCAAAAGTCTCAAGAAATTTAAGGAACTGTTTCCAGATAAAGTCAAACTCCGTGTTCGCTTTTCTCTGGATAATTTAAGACTTGACGACGATTGTTTAAATATTCCTTTGTTTATTGCGGATCAAGCAGACCGATTAATAGGCTTAGCATTGGAGCAAGTTGTGACCACCTGTTAGTAGTAGAAATAGTAGTAAACTAGGAATGCTTATTACTAAGTTTCTAATGGATATACAACTTTTACTCTACGTCCTTTGAAATATTTTTTTCAAATCATTCGCAGATTTGCGTTGCGCGCTCATCATTGGCCTCGTGATCTCCTTGTATCCATATTCACTTACATAATCGCGATATGTTTTTATCAGTTTGCATTTCTCGGTATTTTTTCTTTTTTTACCTAGTTTAAGAAAGATACAGTTTAACGATAATACACTTTTAACGATACACTCACTACTATGCTGAAACCATTCATTATACATATATCACTTTTTCAGCATATTTTCATAATGCTTCACACCTTGCAACACCTCTTGTTTCGGAACACTTGATGCCTAAATATGTCATTATATGCAAGCATAGTGCGCCCTTTATTCTTCGTCACCTTTTCTTCCTTAAATATATACTTTTTTGCAAATTAATTCAAAACAAAGCAAATTGATAACGTCTGTAGTAGAAAAAACGTAATAGAAAAGCAGGCGTATAAAATAACGAAAGGGTATGCAAATAAACACCCTTGCATCCCCATTCGTTAATGAAATGAATTTTCAATTTTTCTATCGTTCAAACCAGCTCGACAAACCGGAATTTGTTAAGGTGAATAAATCTTAGTTTTCAGAAACAAATCTATTTTTCATTTCTACTATGGGCACTCTTTAAAATTACAATAAGACCAGTTATTATTGTTCCCATTGACAACGCATACATTGCCTTCGTTTCCAAAATATCACCAAGGTCGATATATAAATCGCAATTACTGCCATTCCTAATCCCAAAACAAATATAACTACACCCAATAGATTCTTTTCGTTTTGTTTTTTTATGTCCTGAGTTGTCTTAACCAAATCAAGTATCTGCTCATCATCGTATACTCTAATACTTTTGGGCTCATTGTCTTCAGCATCCATAAGTTCGGAAACACCTATCCCTAATTCTTCACATAATAATGGAATCGTAGCATAATCAGGCATACTTTTACCTGTTTCCCACTTGGAAATTGTTTTATTTGATACCCCGATTTTTTCAGCAAGCTTCTCCTGTGTCAGGTTTTTCTCTTTTCTTTTTTTCGTAATGTAATTCCCTATCTTAATCTGGTTCATTTTTGAAACCTCCTTCGCTTTGATATATCCAATCTATACACAAAGCTTAGAAATTCACATCCCTCATTCGTAGAATTTAAGTGGAAAGGAAGAAAAATTATCTTCAATAAAAACGTTGTTCCACCGCTCAATCAAATCTAAGTCTGTCATTTTTCCATTGTTTAAAATACATCCTTTTTATATCTTTTTTCACTCATAATCATACCTACCATTCTTCAATACGGCGT
>CAZWNX010000137.1:0-4367 GCA_964635395.1 uncultured Lachnospiraceae bacterium | reverse complement strand
ATCGAAGGGAATTGGGAAGTGTCGTTTCCGATTGAGAATATGGGTTCGGTGGAGTAAAATGGATTGGTTTTAGTGAGGAACTAAACCGTTTTTTAAAAGAATTTAAACCATCGGATCGACATCCGTTTTATATGTTAATGGAATACGTTCTTTCCTATGATGAAGTAATGTTGCCACAGATTTTACTCCTAATAGAGAAGGAAAGGTATGATGTCCTTGTTTGTGATTCTATTTTAGGTATTTTAAATTTAGCTCCAAGTACGGGATATGATATCAAAAAATATTGTGACCACGTACTATCAGGATTTTGGAACGAGAATTTTGGTCATATTTATCCTACACTTAAGACATTACAAGGTGAAGGACTCATTGAAGTTATGACAGAAGAAAAAAGTGATAAAAAAATTCGATATAGAATAACTTTAGAGGGTAAGAAAGAGCTAGAAAAATGGCTTTTAGAAGATACTGTTTTACAACCGACTCGATCAGAATTTATGTTAAAACTTATTTTTTCAAGTGCGCTACCCAGAGAACAGGTGATTCAGAATTTAGATCAGTACAAAAAAGTCCATGAAGAAAAGATTGCGCAATATCAAGTGATGCTAAGGGATTTAGAACAGGGAATCCCAGAATTTACGAAAGAGAGAGTGTGTTTTAACAAAATCATGCTAAGAAGAGGTCTGCTTTCGGATGAAGCAGTTGTTCAGTGGTGTGAGGAATCTATTGAGGCATTACAGCGGTTATAGGCTTAAAAAAATCACCTTGACAATTGTCTACCACATTCATATAATAATAAAAATATACTCTTTGCACTGCATATCAATACAGTACAAACTGAGCAGGCGATGAATTTGGTGATATCACAGATGGATGATGAACGAAATTCGTGGGGCTGGGTCACCGAGGTGGCAGCAGATGACTTTGAAGCATCTGTGGGACAGTAGTTTACTATTTACTGTTCTACAGGTGCTATTTTTATACCCTAAGAACAGATTAAGTACCCATTTATGGGTTGCAAGTGCCAATGAGCTATCAACTATTTAATTCAATGGAGGTAACTTATTATGGTGAAACAGGAACAAAAAAGCAATTCAATTTTTTCGGTAAGGGATGTTGAGAAAAGTTATGGTCAAGGGGATGCCAGAGTCAAAGTTTTAAATGGAATCTCAACACAATTTGAAGCAGGTAAGATTTGTGTGATTCTTGGACCTTCTGGAAGTGGAAAATCGACCCTACTCAATCTGATTGCAGGTTTAGAACGAGTAGATGGAGGGAGAATTTTGGTTGAGAATGAAGACGTGTCTTCGTTTGATGCAAAGAGGCTTGGGCGTTATCGCCGTGATAAGCTAGGTTTTGTATTTCAATTTTACAATCTGATTTCGAATTTGACAGTAAAAGAAAATATTGAAGTATGTGAATATTTGAGTAAAAATCCGCTTCCGATTGATGATTTATTACATACTCTTGGACTCTGGGATCATAGGAACAAATTTCCAAATCAATTATCTGGAGGGCAGCAGCAAAGGTGCGCTATAGGACGTGCATTAGTGAAAAATCCGGCGCTATTATTATGTGACGAGCCAACGGGGGCACTTGACTATACGACATCCAAAGAAATCCTGGAATTGATTGAAAGTATTAATCAAAAATATCACAATACCATTATCATTGTTACTCATAATGAGGCAATTAAGAATATGGCTCACAAAATCCTGAAGCTTCATGATGGAAGAGTATTGTCAGATACTGTTAACGAATGGGTTACTCCAGCCAAAGAATTAGAATGGTAGGGGGTGCTATGATGAGCAATCCATTGAGAAAACGTTATCCGAGGGACTTGAAAAACAATTTCGGAAGATATATAGCAGTATTTTTAATGCTAATGGCTACAATTGCACTTATGTCAGGGTTTCTATCTGTTTCAGATGGAGTGCAAGAAGCCTTTATAAAAAACCGTGAAGACTGCAAATTAGAAGATGGTTTATTCACTTCTATGCAAGAAATACCACAGGAAATAATTCGAAAAATTGAATTAACAGGGACGCAAGTATTTGAAAACTATTATGTGAATGAGACTGTGGAAGCAGGAAAGACGCTTCGAGTATATAAAGACCGTGAACATATAAATCTTGTCACAGTTATTGAGGGCAATATGCCTAAAGGTAACAAGGAAATTGCATTAGAACGACTATTTGCACAAACGAATCAAATAGCAATTGGAGATTCGGTTCAGATATCAGGAAAAAAATTAAAGGTTTCAGGATATGTCTGCTTGCCGGATTACAGTTCTCTATTTGAAAAAAACTCTGATATAATGATGGATTCGTTTCATTTTGGTGTGGGGATTGTAACAGAAGAAGCATTTGCAGACTACACAGGTGATAGCATAGTTTACAATTATTCTTATCGATATAAGGATCAATCCTTATCAAACGACCAAAAAAGAGAAAAATCAAAGGATGTACGAGAGAAATTAGTTGAAAATAACGTATTACTTACAAATTTTTGTTTAGCTGAAGATAATAATAGTATTTCCTTTGTTGAAGACGATTTGGCATCAGACGTTCCACTTATGAAAGTCCTTATGTATATGATTATTATCATTATGGCATTTGTTTTTTCGATTGTAATTAGTAGTACAATTGATTCAGAAGCGACTAGTATTGGAACACTTCTGGCATTTGGGTATAGTAAATCTGAAATTATTCGTCATTATATTGGGTTGCCAATCATTGTCACTATTTGTAGTGCAGTTGTTGGAAATATACTTGGCTATACAGCAATGCCCAATTTGTTTACGGGAATGTATTATGGAAGCTATAGTCTTCCGCCTATGAAGATTAGAATTAATTCCGAGGCGCTACTGTTAACGACGGCTGTACCAATTTTGATTATGCTAGTTATTAATACAGTAATCCTTACGCACAAATTATCTATTTCGCCACTTCAATTCTTACGTAGAGAATTGCGAAAAAGAACCAATCGAAAACCAGTTAAATTACCAAAGAGTTCATTCTTTAGTAGATTCCGATTGCGAGTTATTTTTCAAAATCGAGTGAACTATTTGACGTTAGGAATTGGTATATTTTTCGCCAGTGTTATTCTGATGTTTGGTCTATGTATAAGTCCGTTGATTGAACATTACGTGGATTCGATTCAAAAAAATACAATATCAAACTATCAATATATTTTAAAATATCCAGTTGAATATGATACTATAAAGACATCCGAAAGATTTACACTTAAATCGTTAGATACATATTACAAACCGGCACATAAGGATATAGAAGTGGTTTTCTATGGGATCAATGAAAAGTCCGTTTATGTTCCTGAATTAGAATTATCGGCTGAGAATGAAGGAGTGTACTTTTCGGACGGGCTAGCTAAGAAACTGAACAAAGAAGTTGGTGACAAAGTTGTTTTTCAGGATTCCTATACAAAAGAAAAATATACAATGGAACTAAAGGGAATCCATTATTATCCAGCTGGCCTGGCAGTATTTATGAGTCAAAAAGAGCTTAATAAAATGTTGGAATATGACAAAGAATACTTTAATGGATATTTTTCAAATGACGAAATAAAGTTTGAAGACGATAATACACTATTAACAGTCGTTACAACCAAAGACATGGTAAAACTAGGGGATCAAATGAGTTCTTCGTTTTCACAGATGGCACCACTTTGTCTTGGGATCTCGATTATTATTTACTTGGTATTAATGTATTTATTAACCAAGATTGTAATTGATAAAAATGCGATTCACATTTCATTTATGAAAGTCTTTGGGTATGAAGAAAATGAAATTAGAAAATTATACTTAACCTCAACAACACTGGTTGTTATAACATCGTTACTAGTAACATTGCCACTCGTTAAAATCACGATGTATAAATGTTTTGAACTTGTGCTAATAAAGATTAGTGGCTATATACCCATTTATGTGCCAACATACTTGTATTTAAAGATCGTTTTGATTGGTTTGATTTCCTATTTTGCAATCAATTATTTGCATGTAAAACGGATTAATCGGATTGAAATGTCGGATGCATTAAAAAATAAGGAGTAAACGGTAAAGCGCTGGCAAACAATGACAAATAAACCATAAAAAAGTAAAATGAGCAACATAATCAAATCCGGATAAATGTTATCAATAAGTAACAAAGTTGATTTCAAAGAATATTGGGAGGATTTGAATGATGAAAAAACGTTTTTTAGGAGCAATTGCACTATCTAGTTTGATTGCTATAAGTGCAATGGGATGTACAAAAGAGAAGGAAGTACCTTTGGTAAACCAGGTTTCGAAAGAAGAAGTACCAGTAAGTGAAGGGTATGAACTATTGTGGAATGATGAATTTAATGGAAAAGAA
>CAZWNX010000136.1:0-4371 GCA_964635395.1 uncultured Lachnospiraceae bacterium | reverse complement strand
GTGCGTCTAGACGACACGCATTAGAGTTTATAAACGTATAGGAAAACTTCAAAGAGGGTATTATGGACGAATTTTTAAAACAACTAAGACGAGAATTAAGTATGGAATTGAACCAAGAAGAAGTGCAAAAACATGTGGACTACTATTATAATTATTTTCAGGTTGAAAAAAAGAGTGGAAAGAGTGAGCAAGAGACCTTACAAACACTTGGAAATCCAAAATGGATTGCAAAATCAATTCTCAATGCTTCTGATGCTTTTGCAAGGGGCGCATATGAGGCGAGTACACAAAGAACTGATTCGAATACGAATGCGTCAAAGGGCAATAGTAAGACTGTAAGTAAGACGAAAATCATTATGATACTTGTAATTATCGGAGTAATCGTACTTGCAGGAGTATTTTTGGTGATGACTGCACTTTGGACCATTTTTAGACTTCTTCTGCCGATACTAGTACCACTTATAGTATTGGTTGTAGCGTTTGCGGTGATTCGAAATATAATAAATAAACAAAAGTAAACAGACCATCAGGGGAGATGGTCTGTTCGAGGGGAGTATAAATAAATATATAAGGGGTTCAATAAGAGAAGTATCTTATTGATAAATTTATTATAATGCATGAGGACCTATGACACAATGGATAGAATTGACAAAGATTAGGGTGTGAAATTAGATTTGATTAGTTTTTGTGCACAAAAGAAAGGAAGGATTATTGTGCTGAGCAACAAAGCTGAAAATGGATTGACAGTTGTTTGCATTCAGAATAATATAGTATTATGAGAAAATATGAGATTATTGTACCTTGCCACTTTGGAGTGGAAGCTGTACTCAAAAATGAAATTATTGAATTGGGATATGAAATAGCTAGTGTAGAAGATGGGAGAGTTTCTTTTTATGGAGATGAAGATGCTGTGTGCTATGGCAATATTCATTTGCGTACAGGAGAGAGACTTCTTATTAAAGTGGGTTCTTTTGAAGCAAAGACATTTGAGGCTTTATTTGAGCAGACAAAGAATTTACCGTGGGAGGATTTTATTCCTTTGACGGGTAAGTTTTGGGTTGCAAAAGCTGCAAGTGTTAAGAGTCAGCTCTTTAGCCCAACAGATATTCAGTCGATTGTTAAGAAGGCGATTGTAGAGCGTATGAAGGTAAAATATAATGTCTCTTGGTTTGAAGAATCGGGAGAATCATATCCATTACGCGTTTTTATTAAGAAGGACATAGTGACAATTGGTCTAGATACAACAGGAGTATCCCTACATAAGAGAGGGTATCGAAAGTTAACTGCGAAAGCACCTATTGCAGAAAATCTGGCTGCAGCATTGATTATGTTAACGCCGTGGAGCCAGGATCGTATTTTGATTGATCCTTTTTGTGGAAGTGGTACAATTCCGATTGAAGCTGCTCTCATTGGAGCGAATATGGCACCGGGAATGAATCGTGAGTTTCTTTCACAACAATGGACACAAAATGTTGATCAAAGCCTATGGAAGGATTGTTTTGAAGAGGCAAGGGACAATGTACTTCACGATGTTGATATGGATATTCAAGCGTATGATATTGATGAGGAAATGGTTTATATTGCAAAGGAAAATGCAAAATTAGCTGGCGTTGATCATTTGATTCATTTTCAGAAAAGAGCGGTGGCTGATCTTAGTCATGCAAAAAAATATGGGTTCATTATTACAAACCCACCTTATGGCGAAAGGTTAGAAGATAAAGAGGAATTAATTCATTTATATAGAATGTTGGGCGAACGATATTTTGCCTTAAGTGATTGGTCGATGTATATGATTTCGTCCTATGAACAAGCAGAGGATGCGATTGGAAGGAAAGCAGATAAGAATCGAAAAATATACAATGGAATGATTAAAACATACTATTATCAGTATTTGGGTAAGAAACCGCCTAGGAGATAGAAGGTAGTGGATTAATCGGGAGCTGTGATTATGAAGTATTGGTTGTTTACGGTTTTTTTTGTGGTTGCAATGTCTGCGATGGTGTATTTCTTGATTAGTAAAGAGCGATTGAGTGATATGAATGATAAACGAATGATTCGCGAGATGGTTGTTGAAGATGAGAAAATGATTGCGTCAAATGATTCTGAAATTTGTGTATATAATTCAAAGCAATCGGGCATATGTCTTGAGTTTGATGGCCTAATGGATGCGAATTGTTTTGAAGTTGTAGAAATACCAACGAAGCGGATTGTTAAAATTCAAATGGATCACTTGAGTTATGAAGAAGTGAAAATGAAAAAGTTTGTTGGTGATTTCTCAAGTGTATCACAAGTGAAAATATATGAATCGAAGGATGGCGTCATTGCTGAGTTCTTACTAAAATCAATTTGTGAGACAAACGTAAACTACGAAGAAAAAGCAAATAGGGTTGAAATTCTATTTAGTGAAGTGGATAAAAAGTATGATAATATAATTGTTATTGATGCAGGACACGGAGGCAAAGACGCAGGAATTCATTCAAAATTAGCTAGTGAAAAGACTGTATCACTTGAAATTGCAAAGAAAGTGAAAGAGAAACTGCAAAAAGAGGGCTTCTACGTTTTGCTTACGAGGAGTAATGATTCTAATCCGTCACAAATTGAAAGAGTGTCTTTGGCGAATGATTTTGGTGCAGATATGTTAATATCACTCCATCTTGCAGCAAGTAAGGATGAACGTGTAAATGGAGTGAATATTATATACAATGACCAATACTATATACCGCAATTCTCGAGCTCTGATTTGGCAATATGTATGGAGGTTGAGCTTCGAAAGAATGGTGGCCGAACTGTAAATGGATTATATCCATATCTTGACCATCAATTGATTGTTGCAAATGCTGTGGTTCCTGCGATTGAAATCGATTTGGGATATTTAACAAATATAGAAGAGGCGCGGAAGATGGCGGACTTAGAGTATCAAAATGAATTAGCACAAGACATATCAAATGGAGTTATAAATGCATATCATAAAAAACAAGAACTTAGAGGAAATGGAACATGATGAAAATCGTATTTGCGACTAAGAACAAGGGAAAGAAGCGCGAGATTAACGAAATTATGCGTCCACTTGGTCTTGAGATAAAAACGCTGGATGAAATGGATATAAACATATCTATTGAAGAAAACGGAGAAACGTTTGAAGATAATGCGCTTATTAAAGCACGGGAAATTGCCAAATATACGGGATTAAATGAAATTGTAATAGCGGATGATTCGGGTTTAGAAATAGACTATCTGAATAAGGAACCAGGAGTCCATTCAGCTCGATTTATGGGTGAAGATACATCCTATGATCTTAAAAATCAATACTTTGTTAATCAGTTAAGAGATGCCGTAGATGAGGAACGAACAGCTAGATTTGTGTGTGCTATTGGAATTGTATTCCCGGATGGAGAAGAGACTGTGTTTCGTGCTACCATGGAAGGGCATATAGCGAGAGAACCTTTTGGAGAAAATGGATTTGGATATGATCCTATATTTTACTTGAAAGAGTTTGGCAAAACATCTGCGCAGCTTAGCAGCGACGAGAAGAATCAAATCAGTCACAGGGGGAAAGCATTACAGGTTGCAATGAGTAAAATAAAAGAGAAGTATGCAATTTGATTTCTTAGCGTGGAGGCAAGAAATGAAGATATTAATTGTAAGTGACACCCATAGAAAGAATGATAATTATCTGTCCGTTCTTGAGAAAGAAAAACCACTTGATTTTGTGATCCATTGTGGAGATGCAGAGGGAAGCGAGTATTTGTTGGAAGAGAGTGCTGGATGTCCTTTGCACATTGTTCTTGGAAATAATGATTTTTTTTCAAGGTTACCGAGGGAGAAGGAATTCTTCTTGGGCAAATATAAGGTTTTTTTAGCCCATGGGCATACATATGGAGTGGGTGTAGATGATTCGGATTTGATTTCTGAAGCAATTTTGCGCGAGGCTGATCTTTTGATTTATGGACACACTCATCGGCCCTTGGTGGAAATAAGAGAGGAATTGGTGATTCTAAATCCGGGAAGTCTTTCTTATCCAAGACAAGAAGGAAAATTGCCAAGCTACATCATTATGGAAATTGACAAAAAGGGTGAGGCGAGTTTTTCTTTAAAACATGTTGAAAAATGAGAAGAAATCATAGCGTTATGGAAGTGATTTAAAAAAATAAAAAAAGTGATTTACTATGTTGACAAAAAGAAAACCATATAATATAATGTATCTTGCGTCACGGAAAATACGTTGATCGCGGGGTGTGGCTCAGCTTGGCTAGAGCGCCTGGTTTGGGACCAGGAGGCCGCAGGTTCGAATCCTGTCACCCCGATTTATATTTATCATTTGCGGGTGTAGTTCAATGGTAGAACACTAGCCTTCCAAGCTAGATACGTGGG
>CAZWNX010000135.1:0-4517 GCA_964635395.1 uncultured Lachnospiraceae bacterium | reverse complement strand
TTATGGCAAATCAAGTAATGAGAATCACATTGAAGGCCTATGATCATCAATTAGTTGATGCATCAGCAAAGAAAATCATCGAAACAGTTAAGAAAAACGGATCTCAGGTTAGCGGACCAGTACCCCTTCCTACAAAAAAGGAAGTTGTTACTATTTTAAGAGCGGTTCACAAATACAAAGATTCCAGAGAGCAGTTCGAACAAAGAACTCACAAAAGACTGATTGACGTGATTGCACCTACATCAAAAACAGTAGATGCTTTGCAAAGATTAGAAATGCCAGCTGGTGTATTTATCGGAATTAAAATGAAAAACAACTAATTCTGACAAAACCAAGCAAACAGAACAAGACAACAAAAACAGATTAGATCCTTAATTGGTTGATATAGAAGTAACGAATGAAAAGATGTGAATGCTTTGTTCCACTTATATTACCCGGGTCTAGTATGAACAGCGAGGGAAACCGATGACCTGTTCCGCTGTAGAAACAAGGAGGAAACAACATGAAGAAAGCTATTTTAGCGACAAAAGTCGGAATGACTCAAATCTTCAACGAGAACGGTGTGCTTATCCCAGTTACCGTACTTCAAGCTGGACCATGTGTAGTAACACAGGTTAAAACCGTTGAAAACGATGGTTACAGTGCAATTCAAGTTGGATTTGTTGACAAGAAAGAAAGAATTGTAAACAAAGACGCAAAAGGGAAAAAAGAAGTAATTAACAGACATGGCGTGAATAAGGCTCAAAAAGGGCATTTTGAAAAAGCGGGTGTTTCTGCTAAAAGATTCGTAAGAGAATTCAAGTTTGAAAACTCATGTGAGTATTCACTTGCTCAAGAAATTAAAGCAGACATCTTTGCTGTTGGTGACAAAATCGACGCGACTGCTACTTCAAAAGGTAAAGGATTCCAAGGAGCGATTAAGAGACATAATCAATCTAGAGGACCAATGGCTCATGGTTCTAAATTCCATCGTCATCAAGGTTCGAATGGTGCGTGTTCTAGTCCTTCAAGAGTATTCAAAGGAAAAGGAATGCCAGGACACATGGGAAGCAAAAGAATAACAACTCAGAACTTAGAAGTTGTTAGAGTAGATGCTGACAAGAACTTGCTTTTAGTAAAAGGTGCAGTACCAGGACCTAAAAAAGCTTTAGTAACAATTAAAGAAACTGTTAAGGCTCAAGCTTAATTTGGGACGAAAGGAGGAGCATTCAGATGGCAAACGTATCTGTTTATAATATGGAAGGCAAAGAAGTTGGAACAATTGACTTAAGTGATGCGGTGTTTGGTGTTGCAGTAAACGAACATTTAGTACACATGGCAGTTGTACAACAGCTTGCAAATAAGCGTCAAGGAACGCAAAAAGCAAAAACTCGTTCTGAAGTTTCTGGAGGAGGAAGAAAACCTTGGAGACAAAAAGGAACTGGTCATGCTAGACAGGGATCTACAAGATCACCTCACTGGACTGGTGGTGGAGTTGTATTTGCACCAACCCCTAGAGACTATTCATTCAAAATGAATAGAAAAGAAAAACAACTTGCAATTAAATCTGCATTAACAAGCAGAGTGCAAGAAAAGAAATTGATTGTTATTGATGAACTTAAATTTGAAGAAATCAAAACAAAGAATTTCGTAGCAGTAGTAGAGAACTTGAATTTGAAAAAAGCATTATTCGTAATTAATGAGAATGATGAAAAAGTGGTAATGTCTGCAAAAAACATTCCTACAGTTCAAACTACTTTAACAAATACTATTAATGTTTATGACATTATGAAGGCGGGCACAGTGGTTCTTACAAAAGACTCTGTTGCAAAACTTGAGGAGGTGTATGCATAATGGCAACTATTCAATATTATGATGTGATCCTCAAACCGGTTATCACAGAAAAATCAATGAATGAAACAAGCGTTGACGTGGAAAGATACAAAAAAGAAGTGGTTGAAGTTGATGGAGTTAAAAAATTACAAAAAGTTACTGTGAAAGACAAAAAAGCTGGAACAGAAAAATATGTAAAAGAGACTGCAACAATCAGAAAATACACATTTTTAGTACATCCACAAGCAAATAAATTCCAAATCAAAGATGCAGTTGAAAAAATGTTTGACGGAGCAAAAGTTGCTCGTGTTAACACAATGAACTGTGACGGAAGAAAGAAAAGAAGAGGAATGATAGTTGGTAAAACTGCTAAAACCAAAAAAGCGATTGTTTGGCTTACAGAAGACAGCAAAGATATTGAGATTTTTGCAGGACTGTAATTAGCAGATCATATACGCAGGAAAGCGTGAAAATAAACCAGGACTAAGTAACATTAGGACTATTTGAAAGGAGATTCAACAATGGGAATCAAGAAATATAAACCGTATACACCTTCGAGAAGAAACATGACTGGATCTGATTTTGCTGAAATCACAAAAACAGAACCTGAAAAAGCATTATGTGTTTCTTTAAGTAAGAATGCGGGTCGTAACAACCAGGGTAAAATCACTGTTAGACATCGCGGAGGCGGGTCTAGAAGAAAATACAGATTAATTGATTTTAAAAGAAATAGTAAAGATGGAATTAAAGCTACTGTAATTGGTGTTGAATACGATCCAAACAGAACAGCAAACATTGCATTAATTTGCTATGAAGATGGTGAAAAAGCATACATCCTTGCTCCAGAAGGTTTGACAGATGGAATGGTTGTAATGAGTGGAGCGGAAGCGGAAGTTAGAGTTGGAAATTGCTTGCCACTTTCTCAAATTCCAGTTGGTACACAAGTTCATAATATCGAGCTTTATCCTGGAAAAGGCGGACAAATGGTTCGTTCAGCAGGAAATAGCGCTCAGTTAATGGCAAAAGAAGGAAAATATGCAACACTTCGATTACCTTCTGGCGAAATGAGAATGGTACCAGTTGTTTGTCGTGCAACAGTTGGAGTAGTTGGAAATAAAGATCACAGCCTTATTAACATTGGTAAAGCTGGACGTAAACGTCATATGGGATTTCGCCCAACAGTTCGTGGTTCTGTAATGAACCCTAACGACCATCCTCACGGTGGTGGAGAAGGTAGAACTGGAATCGGACGCCCAGGACCATCTACACCATGGGGAAAACCAGCACTTGGTTTAAAAACTCGCAAGAAGAAAAAGCAGTCTAATAAACTAATTGTTAGAAGAAGAGATGGAAAAGCTGTGAAGTAGTTGATTCTTTAATGGATCAACGAATGATAGTTATCGCCCAATGATAATAAGGAGGATATATAATGTCTAGATCGTTAAAAAAAGGACCATTTGCTGACAGTCACTTATTGAAAAAAGTTGACACATTGAATGATTCAGGACAAAAGCAGGTTATTAAAACTTGGTCACGTCGTTCCACAATTTTCCCAACATTTGTTGGTCATACGATTGCGGTACATGACGGAAGAAAACATGTTCCAGTATATGTTACAGAAGATATGGTTGGACACAAACTCGGCGAGTTTGTAGCAACTAGAACATATAGAGGACATGGAAAAGACGAAAAGAAATCAAGAGTAAGATAATAGAAGCGGCGCTTTCGGGCGCATGAAAGGAGGACACATCCGTGGCAAAAGGACATAGATCCCAGATAAAAAGAGAAAGAAATGCAAATAAGGATACGAGACCAAGTGCTAAGTTATCTTATGCTAGAGTTTCGGTTCAAAAAGCGTGCTTTGTATTAGATGCCATCAGAGGAAAAGATGCTCAAACAGCACTTGCAATCTTAGAATACAATCCAAGATACGCATCTTCACTTGTTAAAAAATTGTTGGAATCAGCAATTGCAAATGCAGAAAACAATAATCAAATGAATGTAGACAAACTATATGTAGCCGAGTGTTATGCTAATAAAGGTCCTACAATGAAAAGAGTAAGACCAAGAGCACAAGGAAGAGCTTATAGAATCGAAAAGAGAATGAGCCACATTAGCATAGTGCTTGATGAAAGATAGGAGGAAAAATAATGGGACAGAAAGTTAATCCTCATGGCCTTAGAGTCGGCGTAATTAAAGATTGGGATTCAAAATGGTATGCAGAAGAAGAATTTGCTGATTTCTTGGTTGAAGATTACAATATCAGAACATACTTGAAAAAGAAATTGTACAGCGCTGGAGTTTCAAAAATCGAAATCGAAAGAGCTGCTGATCGTGTAAAGATCGTAATATTCACCGCAACGCCAGGTGTTGTAATTGGAAAAGGTGGACAAGAAATTGAAGTTACCAAAAAAGAATTAGCTAAACTTACTGACAAAAAGATCATGGTAGATATTAAAGAAATTAAGAGACCTGATAAAGATGCACAATTAGTTGCTGAAAACATTGCTTTACAATTAGAAAATCGTGTTTCTTTCAGAAGAGCCATGAAATCTTGTATGTCAAGAACAATGAAAACGGGAGCACTCGGAATTAAAGCAGCATGCGCAGGACGTCTTGGTGGAGCTGATATGGCTCGTACAGAGTTTTACAGCGAAGGTACTATTCCACTTCAGACACTTAGAGCAGATATTGATTATGGATTC
>CAZWNX010000134.1:0-4610 GCA_964635395.1 uncultured Lachnospiraceae bacterium | reverse complement strand
TCAAAATCTGTTGTGGGTGACCACGTGTGGGTTCAAGTCCCACTGCCGGCAGTAAAATAGAAGAACTTCCGTAGTTGCTATCAGTAGCAGTACGGGAGTTTTTTTGTTGAAAATATTGTATGGATTTTATTTAGATTAGGGAGTAATCTATTAGTATAGAGTTAAAATTTTCTATTATGTGACAAAGTTACGGATATAAAGGTGTAAAGTAATTAAGATTAGTTTAATGGTTTATAGTCGAGAAGGAGAGCGCATATGAAAAAAGTGATTGTAGTAGGAGGAGTAGCAGGTGGTGCATCTGCAGCAGCAAGATTAAGAAGATTGGATGAGCATGCGAGCATTATAATGTTTGAAAAAGGACCCTATATATCTTTTGCAAATTGTGGGTTACCTTATTATATTGGTGGGACAATTACCGATAAAAATGCACTGACCCTTCAAACGCCAGAGAGTTTTAACGCTAGATTTAATGTGGATGTCAGAATAAATACATTAGTTAAATCAATTGATCCAGACAAAAAAACGGTTTTAGTCGAAGATTTAATCAATCAAAGAGAATATGAAGAAAGTTATGATCAACTAATCTTGTCACCAGGGGCGGAACCAATTAAGCCACCATTACCTGGAATTGATTTAGAAGAAGTGTTTACGCTTAGGACCATTCCAGATACTTACAAAATTCATGACTATATTGCAAAAAGTGGTGCGAAGAGAGCAGTTGTTGTTGGTGGTGGTTATATTGGAACGGAAATGGCTGAAAATCTTCATGAGGCAGGATTAGATGTTACCATTGTAGAAGCTTTTGATCATGTTATTGCTTCTATCGATTATGATATGGCCTGTGATGTTCATAGACATATTCGTGAAAAAGGTTGTAAATTAATTTTAAATGACGCAGTAAAAGCAATTGAAAAGAAACATGATCATTTGATTGTGACATTGGGTGGACAGGTAATTGATACAGATATGGTTATTATGTCTGTAGGCGTAAAACCGGACAGTAAATTGGCAAAAAGTGCTGGAATAGAGACCAATCCAAGAGGAGCAATTGTTGTCAATGAATCAATGCAAACCAATGTAGAAGATATATATGCAATTGGAGATGCAGTTGAGGTAGAAGATTTTATATCGAAGGGTAAAACCTACATTCCACTTGCAGGTCCAGCGAATAAGCAGGGCAGAATTGTCGCAGATCATATCTGTGGAATTCCTTCTTCTTACCAGGGAACCCAGGGAACCGGTATTTTGAAATGTTTTGATTTAACGGTGGCATCAACCGGAATTACGGAAAAGAGAGCAAAGGATTTAGAAATTCCTTATGAGAAAGTATATACTTATTCAGGATCTCATGCGTCGTATTATCCAAATGCTGTAAGTATGTCCATTAAGTTGATATACGAGAAGGCAACAGGTAAGATTTTGGGTTCACAAATCGTAGGTTATGACGGTGTGGATAAGAGAATTGATGTACTAGCAACTGCAATTCGTGCAAACATGACAATATTTGATTTGACAAATCTTGAATTGGCATATGCACCACCATTTTCTTCAGCCAAAGACCCGGTGAATATGGCAGGATATGTTGCTGAAAATGTATTTACTCAAAAAACAAAAATTTTCCATTGGAATCAAGTGGATGAGGTTAAAAAAGATTCAAATGCTATTATTTTGGATATTCGTACAAAAATGGAGTACGAAAATGGTCATATAGAATCGTCTATTAATATTCCACTGGATGAGCTAAGACAACATTTATACAAATTAGATAAGAATAAAATAATATATGTAGTATGTCAGATCGGATTAAGAGGACATGTTGCAAGTCGCATTTTGAGTCAGTATGGATACGACTGCTATAATCTTTCAGGTGGATATCGTTTATATCACAGTATCTTTAGTCAGGTTGCATTGGTTGAAACATTACAAAATGATACACAGGTTTCAATGGGTTCAAAAACACCTAACAGAGGAGCTGTATTAGAGGTAAATGCATGTGGATTACAATGTCCTGGTCCAATTATGAAGCTTGCAGAATCGATTCAAAAAGTTAATGATGGGGATGTTGTTATTATGAAAACAACGGATCCTGCTTTTAATAGTGATGTTCAGGCGTGGTGTCGAAGAACGGGTAATAACTTGATTAGTACCAAGTCCGAAAAGGGAATTAGCACAATTGAAATAGAGAAAGCGACGAATCAGATTCAAAAAGTAGATGGTACAGGTAAAAATATCATTGTTTTTTCTGGTGATTTGGATAAGGCAATTGCTTCCTTTATCATTGCCAATGCAGCAGCTTCTATGGGAAGAAAAGTATCCATGTTCTTTACATTTTGGGGACTAAATATTCTTAGAAGACCTGAGAAGGTAAATGTTAAAAAGAATATGATTAGTAAAGCGTTTGCCATGATGATGCCAAGGGGAAGCAAAAAACTCAAATTATCCAATATGAATATGGGTGGAATTGGTGGAAAACTAATTCGTGGTATTATGAAGGAGAAAAACATTAATAGTTTAGAAGAATTAATTGCATCAGCACAGGCAAATGGTGTTGAATTAGTTGCTTGTACAATGAGCATGGACGTTATGGGAATACAGATGGAAGAGTTAATTGATGGTGTAATAGCAGGCGGAGCTGCAGCCATGATTGCACATGCTGAAGAATCAGATATGTCATTGTTTATTTAGCACTTTGGGATTATAATAGGATTTGGAATAAATAGACAAAGAAGGTAATTTATGAGATCCTTTTATTTTCAATGTAGAGATAAATTTTTAAGTGTTTGGATGCGTGCATTATCAGTTGAAATCTTGTTTCTATTTTTCATGACATATATCTTGCTTCCAGTATTACAAAAGTTCATGGGACTGATGCTAAAGCTTTCAGGCTACCAAGTTATAACGGATATTAATTTAAAAAGAGCACTTACAAATCCCATCCATTTACTTGGACTGGGATTTGTTGTATTGGTTATAAGTTTATTCTTTTTGATAGAAGAATTGTTATTATTGTTTATTATTTGTGATCGCAAGGGTGTTGAGAAAAGAAAGCGTTTAAAAGAAAGTATTAAGAAAATATTGTCGTTACAAGGTCTTGCATTGATTGCATCATCATTTCTTACGTCATTTGTATTTCATCCACTTTATTTAAAGTTGATGATGGATAATTTCCAAATTTTATCATTTCTTAAGAGCAGATCTTCGAATGGCACATTGGGAAATATCTTGTATGGGTTTATTATATTTCTGATTTTCCTATTTGGAATGTTCTTGTTTTTTGTTGAGTATGAATTTTTTATGGAAAATAGAACATTAAAACAAGCAATTTATGTCACCTATTTAAAAATTAGAAAATATTGGAAAGTATTAACCTTTACAATTGTTAAAAGCTACTTCTATGCAAGTATTCTATTTGCAGGAAGCTATTTGTGTTTGATGATTTCCGGATTTCTGATTTTACATAATTCAAAAGATATAATACTAAGATATGGACAATGGTTAACCATTATGGATGCAATCAATAGAAGTTTCATTTACTTTTATCATATTTGTGTATTGGTGATTATGTTCGTCATTGTTGTCATGTTCTCTAAAATTGCTAGACGGACAAATAGTATTGAGCATAGTATCACATGGCTTCAAAATAGAGAAAAGGGAAAATGGAAACAGTTAAAATTAGTGAGCAAAAAAGGTCAAAAAATATATGAACCATTGCTGTTAGTTGTACTCTTTCTATTTTGTATTTTTTTGGTTAACAATCGCGACTTCTTAATGAAAACTCGTTTGCAAATGGGATTTCAAAATGGATTAGAGCAACCAGAAATCATTGCGCATAGAGGTAATTCTTCCGTTACTCCAGAAAACACACTTGTGTCAATTGAGTCGGCAATAGGGGTACACGCAGATCGTACAGAAATTGATGTTCAAATGACCAAAGATGGGCAACTCGTACTAATGCATGATAAAACACTTGAAAGAACTTGCCATGTAAAAGGACGTGTAAAGGATTTTGATTATTCCGAATTAGAAAAACTAGATGCTGGGAGCTGGTTTTCACCAAGTTATAAAGGTGAGAAGATCCCATTGCTAGAAGAGGTGTTTGAACTAAGTAAAGATCAGATTCACCTAATGTTAGAGTTAAAAGAAGTGGGTGGTAGAGAACAGGAATACGCTTTAGAAATTGCAGAATTAATAGAGCGTTATGATATGGAGGCTGAAATTATTGTTGCTTCTTTTTCGAGCAAAGTATTAGCAGAAGTAAAGAGTAAGAATCCGCAAATCATTACCTGCCTAATCACCAGTTTCTCTTTAGGACCTGTTTATAAGCAGGAAATGGTTGATAGTATTAGTGTCAATGCCAAATATACAACAGGGGATTCTTTTTTAAAAAAGGATCGAAGTGAGTATTCACTCTATGTTTGGACGGTAAATAATAAAAGGGAAATATTAATGATGAAAGACTATCAGGTAAATGGAATTATTACAGACTATCCGATTCGTGCCAGGGAATTACTTTATCAAGATGCGGTACCTGAGTTTATTGGGCAATTGATGGATAATTTATTTGAAGTGTTTCCATAAAAAGGTTGTGTTTGAATGGAAGAAAGAGTGAT
>CAZWNX010000133.1:2631-4631 GCA_964635395.1 uncultured Lachnospiraceae bacterium | reverse complement strand
AGTCACTGCGGACCAGGAACTTTAGGTATCCTTTATATTCTAAATGAATAAATAGGTTTTACAAAATAACAGGCGCTAGGATTTTCCTAGCGCCATTTGTGTATTCATATAATAGTACTTCCTAATTCAATCGAATGCCTATTCTTGTTCTAAACTAAGTGTTCTTGTTACGATATCACATACTTCTGCTGGTCCGTAGTATTGGATTGCACCTGGATATAAGTAGCAAGTTTCAACAGCCCATAGTTCTCTGTTTGCTTCAAAGAATTTGAATGGATTTCCATCAAGTTCAACCAAAGCTTTTTTGATAACTGGCTTATCTTCACCATGTCTTCTTTCAACATTCATCATTTTGGTGATTGGCATTCCACCAGCAACCCATTCAGTAGCAGGTTTAGAAAGGTTAGATACTTTTGATAAGTAACCTGTGTAACCATACTGAATAAGCATAAACGCATTGTATCCTAAAGAATAGCAATAATCAGAATCAAAATTAGAAGGGAAAGCACATCTTCCTTCATAACCTAAGAAGTGATGTAATGGATTGAATTTTCCTTTGTAAGTTCCAGCAGCTTTTCTCTGTGCAAGTTTATCAGCAACTAAAGCAGAGAATAATTTCTCTGATTCGATTAATGATACTTGAACATTTCCATGTGGATCTCTTTCTAAGAATAGTTGTTGTTGAATTCCTTCAGGAAGGAGTTCAAATACGCCCATTGATTCAGCGGTTAAGCCGGTTCCAATAAATGCATATTTTTCTTTCCAAGTAGCAAGTGAGTTGAATGTTTCAGCTTTACTTCCAGCTAATAATTCGTTGATTTCTTGAATTAATTTTGAGAATTCTGGAACAAATTCAACAACACCTTCAGGGATGATTGCAATACCAAAATTCATTCCTTTTGCAGCTCTTTTTTCAACAGAATCAGCGATATAGTCAGCGATTTGTGAAAGAGACATTTTCTTCTGAGCTACTTCTTCTGATACTAAGCAGATGTTTGGTTGTGTTTCTAAAGCACATTCCAAGGCAACGTGAGAAGCAGAGCGTCCCATAACCTTGATAAAATGCCAATATTTTTTAGCTGAGTTAGCATCTCTTTCGATGTTACCAATTAACTCACTATATGTCTTGGTTGCAGTATCAAAACCGAATGAAATTTCGATGTCTTCATTTTTAAGGTCACCATCAATTGTTTTAGGACAACCAATTACTTGAACTCCCGTATTGTGAGCTGCGAAGTATTCAGCAAGAACAGCGGCATTTGTATTTGAATCGTCACCACCGATAATTACGATTGCAGTGATTCCATTTTTCTTACATACTTGTGCAGCAATTGCAAATTGTTCATCGGACTCAAGTTTTGTTCTACCAGAACCGATAATATCAAATCCACCAGTATTTCTAAATTCGTTGATATAGTCATCATCAAATACGAGGAAGTCATCATCAATTAATCCACTTGGACCATTTTTGAAACCATAAAGTTCATTTTCTTTACTAGTTGCTTTTAATGCGTCGTATAATCCACAAACAACATTGTGTCCACCTGGTGCTTGTCCGCCGGATAAAATAACACCTACAACTTGTTTCTTTGTTTCAGAAGTATTTTGACCTTTTTCAAAAGTAATTTCTTTTTTACCGTAGGTATTTGGGAAAAGTGCTTTGATTGCGTCTTGATCAGCAACGCTTTGTGTTTCTGAACCTTCTTTAACACCAATATTTGCAATACCACTTCTTAGCATTTCAGGAAGCTTTGGTGCATATGCATATCTGGCTTTTTGTAATGGTGAATATTCCATGATTTGTCTCCTTATTAATAGATTAAGATTAGTTTTTCATATGCATTATAAAGGATTCATATAAAAAAGTAAACCCAAAATAGTCTGTTAAAATAGAAACAGTGCAGTAGAAAGTGTATTTTCACTTTTACTGCACTGTAATCGTGTTTCGAGTTTTTGGTTTATTGTTCTTGGTAATTAGACTTTCCAAAAGCAATAATTGG
>CAZWNX010000133.1:0-2531 GCA_964635395.1 uncultured Lachnospiraceae bacterium | reverse complement strand
AATAAAAATTATAGAATGGAATGATTGCTGCCCAACCAGGCTTGTTTGCCTTTGTAAAAATAACAACGAAGCAGACTAGATAAAAGATAGATAATGCAAAACTTACGGCACCTGAACCAACAGAAACACCATCTGTTAACTTTAATAAATCAAACATAATTGCCCTCCTTAAAATAGGTTGATATGGTTATACTTCTTAGCTTATATAGCGATACTTACAATTTCCAAAAGCAATAATCGGAATAGCAATATATGGAAAAAAGATTGCAAAAATTGCAAATGGTATGCTTTTCTCGAATACAATTGCAAGGCGGAATGTAACTAGTGCATAAAAGAAAATATTTGCAATAGGGATGAGTAATACTAGAAAATACCATCCATTTCCCAAAGTAAGTCTAGTAAGACAATAAGCATTGTAGATTGGAAGAAAAGGTGCCCAAGGTGCTTCGTCCGCTTTTGAAAAAATAAATACATAACTGATAAGCATAAGTATTCCAATGGCAAAACTAATAACGGATGACCCCGCAGATGCACCTTCACTTAATCCATAATAATTGTACATAATAATTCTCCTTTTAAAAAATATAGTTTATATTAGTGTATTATCATGTAATGTCAGAAAAATGTAAAGAGGCGGGATTCACACTTTACAGGCGGTTATTGATCGTTTTTAGAACGTTACAGAGCGTTTTTGCTTGCTCGAAATTGTGATCCTTCAAAGCGAGTTCAATTTTTGTTTCCTGTTCCTTCTTTTTTTGTTCCAATTCTAGATAATCTTTATTAAAGTGATGAGCATAAATCTTTTTTCGAAATGCACGCATGCTCATTTTTCGAATTCCCTTATCTTCGATCAAAAGTACATAATCCATACTATTGACGATGGTATAAAAATCATGGGAGATCATTAATACTGCACCATCATAACTGCGGATGGCTTGTTCTAAAGCAATTTGTGAGTAAGTATCTAGATGGCTGGTAGGTTCGTCTAATAACAAAAGATTGGACTGTTTGGCACAAATTTTTGCAAGTTGTAGAATGTTTTTTTCACCGCCGGATAAAGAAGAAATAGGTTGATGAAGAATCTCCTGTTCCAATCCAAAATCAGATAAATGTAAATGAACACTGTGGTTTGTGTCAAATCCCAAGTCTAAAAATTCGTGAAGGACCAGATTTTCTTCTTTTAATACCTCGCCTTGAACCTGGGATAAATAAGCAGGCGCAGGTTCCCCATTAATCGTGATAGAAGCCGTTTTATTATGAAATATTTCGCGAAGCAAGGTTGTTTTACCGGAGCCATTTGTTCCAATTAATGCAACTTTATCATTTGCTCCAATTTCGAAATTCACATTTTCCAATAAAATGTCATCAAAAGCGACTTGATATTCAGAGACCTGAATCGTTGGAGATGAAATGGAAGAAGTTTCAGTGTCTTCTTTAGATTTTTCTAGCGTTTGAAATTTAATTTCAGGTTGCTTAATATCCACAAAAGGAGTTTTGATTCTGCGTGCTTCAAGTCGTTCTAGGATTTTGACGCGTGCGTTCAACGTTTTTCCCATTGCAGCGTGTGCATTGTGTGTCGCAATTGCGCGAAGACGGTCAATAACCTGTTCCGTACGTTCAATTTCCTCTGTATCAGCAGCAGCAAGTTCCATAAGCTCAATTTTCTTTTCAAGAAGTGCAAAATTGTAATCAATATACCTACCATCAAATTCTTGAAGTTCCATGTTTTCTAAGTGGAGGATTTTGTTGAAACAGTGGTTTAAAAGATAACGGTTATGGGTGATGACAAGCAGGGTTCCATTGTAGCTATTGATTAATTGACGAAGAGAGTTTAGATTGTCAAAATCTAGAAACACATCGGGTTCATCCATAATTAGTAAATTTGGGTTCGTGGACATTTCTTTCATGATGCAAACTAACTTGAATTCACCCCCACTTAACTTGGAAACAGATAAATTTCTGCGTTCCCCTAAATCTGCGAGATTCAATTTTTTCAAAATATTATTTTCATAATTGTCACCATCAATAGCCTGGAATTGGTCAAAAGCAATCTGGTATTCTTCCATGATTGAATCTAAATCCTCAGAAGTACCCATTTTCTCACAAAGGGCACTGATTTTATGCTGTAAAAGAGTAAAATCGTTTGCAATATAATCAAAAACAGAGCAATCTTGCAACCCGTTCCATTTTGGAAATTGGCTTACATACCCAATGCGGCAATTGGAATCCATTCTGATTTTCCCATCATAGTGATAGTCATCCTTGCTCATGAGTAGGTCAATGAGCGTGCTTTTTCCACTTCCACTAGTGCCAATAAAAGCACAGTGCTGACCATCTTCAAGCGTGAAAGATAGGTCAGTGTAAAGATCTTTTTGTGGATAGGAGTAGGACAGGTGTTCAACTTTAATCATATATTAATACCTTTCTTTCTTATGAAAAAAGAGCTTATCGAAATAAGCTCGGAGATTACTGTTCGTAGAATACCATTTTTTGAGTGGGAATACAATTACTTCGAGAGAAAACTTCGATTG
>CAZWNX010000132.1:0-4637 GCA_964635395.1 uncultured Lachnospiraceae bacterium | reverse complement strand
AATGTACCATCCAATTAGATAATATGTAATATATACACTAAAGAAATCAAAGTTGAACTGATTCACAAAACTCAATAGAATTTTTGCATCTTTCCATACCAGTGATACGGCATTTAAAATTGGTACAATAAATTGAGTTCCGATCGATATTGCTATAAATAGTTGGACTAATTTTTTATTTTCTTTTTTTACAAACTCCCGAAGAAATGGAGTTATAACATAAAGACCAATAATCATATACAGATACCATAAATGAAAATGTCCCAATATAAATGAAGTAATAATCGTTCTCACATTGAGTTGTTCCCCTTGTGCAAGTGGAAATAACACATTGTATATTCCACTATATATTGCGGACCAAAATACTAAAAGGCAAACTGCAATTTTAACATTCTTAAAGATTAGATTCTTAGTGGTAATGATCCGATTTTCATCTAGCATCAATGCTCCTGAAATCATGATAAATAAAGGAACTCCGATTCTTGAAATACTGTCAAAAATATTTCCCCATACAAATTCTATGGATTTCGGATTATGACAGACAACAAATTCTGCACTAATATGAATCATAATAACCGCCAGTACTGCAACGATTCGTGTTATATCTAAATAAACATTTCTCTCTTTGTTATTCACTGTAATTATCCCCCCAATATAGTGTCATGCGTATTTACTCTACAATTCTATCATTCATATCAACTTTGGTAAAGAAAGGATTTCATACAAAAACATCCAGAGCACCTGCCCCGGATGTCCATATAAATATTCTTTTTACATTTTATCCTATGCTTAATGCAAGTTTCTTCTAGAACGGTATATCATAACAAAAATGATAATTCCTGAAATTGCTGCAAAGAATAAATAGGACTGAACCATTGGTCCAAAGTTGTAGCTTTTTCCTAACCATAAAGTATACGCATCATTGTTTAAATGGGTGGATGGGAGTAATTTTGCGACAACCTGTACTCCTTTTGGAAACTTGTCAACGGTGATTCCCATCATTCCTCCTAATACCATCATTCCAAAGTAAAGAATCATCGAAAACATATAGGTTATTCCGAATTTCTTGGCAAGATTTGCTATTCCGTGTGCTAAAACAAATAACACAGCCGCAAAAATATAGAGACAGATAAAGTATACAATGGCACCTGAAACTTTTGGACTTGCAAGATCTAATGCGAGATTTCCAATAATAAAGTAGATGATGTATGCCAACGTCATATAAAGGAATTCTGCAACTAGACGGTTTATAATAGTATATTTTTCACTAAATCCAAAGAGTTGCATTCTAAGTGGAATTCCTTTTTCAATATCCTGTGAACAGGTGCTTGAATATCCCATCAAAATTGTTGCCAGCGGAATAATTGTTCCAATTCCTAGAAATACTGTTGTAACCACTTCCTTTAAGATTGCTGGGTTGGTTATTTCACTAGACACTGCCTTAGATATAATAATCGCTAGTAGAATTGGAAAGCCCACTCCAAAAATATGTACAAATGGGTTTCCTGCTACATTTCGTAATTCATATTGAATCATTTTTATGGATATTTTGTTTTTATTCATTGATTTCACCCTCCCCATTTGCCTGGCATTTTGCATTAATATAGATAATTTCTATATCGTTATTACTTCGCTTGTAATTTGTATTACTTGCAATTAACTTTGCCGTGATTTCCTCTTCCACTTTGGTTGTATCACAAGCGAGTGCAATGAGGTGATTTGGTGCGTGAAGTGTTCTGTACCCACGAACAAGCTCTTTGTTTTGTTGATTATTCTCTATGACGATGATTGCTCGTCCACAGTATTTTGTAAATAATTCTTCTTTTGTTCCAAAATCCACTACTTTACCCTGATCTAAAATCAACAATTTATTGGCCAGTTGCTCTAATTCTTCATAGTAGTGGGATACAATGCAGAGGCTTGCGTCCTTATCCTCATACCATTTTACAAGCTTTTCAACAAGTCGTTGTCTGGTTTCAAAATCAAGTCCAGAGGTAACTTCATCATAGAATGTAAGTGGTGCATTTTGCATCATTACCAAGATAATTGTGAATCTTTGTTTTTGACCACCAGAAAGATGTTTATACTTTTTATTTAAGCACTTATCAAATTCAAAGTAGGAAATTAATTCCTGCAGTTTTTCATTTTTCTTAATTGTGGTCTGCAACACTGCTTCCATAACATGTTTGACTGCCATGCTTTCTGAGTATTCATTGAATTGCATGTGCACCGCCATATCAAATGGTTGGATTGTGGAATCGATCGACCCGGAATAATTTACGATTCCTAATAAACTTTTAATCAGTGTTGTTTTTCCTGCACCATTTGAGCCAATCACTCCAATGCGATCTTTTTCCTCAATTTTAATTGGACTTGTAATATCGAGTGCTATGGTTTTGCCATATTGAACTTTTAATTGATTAATTGTAATTAACATATGTGTCCTCCTCTTTTTGTTAGTTTTATCCTAACAAACTCATATGAATCTCGTGTGAAGATTCTATGTAGAGGTTTTACGAATTGTGTGAATCGTTAGTTTGGCACAAACACCTTGATTACAATTGTCTACCTCTAATGAAAGATTTAATAAATGTGCATAGTAATTAGCAATATACAGTCCTAGTCCATGTCCTGGCTCCTGCCCATCTTCACTTCTACTTACAAAAGGTTCAAAGATGTGGGGCAACAATTCTGCGTCAATCGGATTGCCTTCATTGATGATACATAATTCACTTGGTGTTAGGCGAATCTGAATTGCACCTCCTGGTTTGCCATATTTCACAGCATTTGATAACAAATTGTCGATGATTTTTACAAATAACTGGACATCTGTTCTTACTTCACATGATTCAAGTAGCTCAAGGGATAGGATTATGTTCTTTTCTTGGATGAGCGGTTCGTATTGATTCATCTGGTTTGTGACAATTGCATCTGCCATAAATCGATCTTTTGAAATGTTTTCCTCGCATCGGCTTAAATACAGAATATCCTCTACAATTTTTTTCATTGAAAACAGTTGATTCTTAACCTGTGGCAGGTAAAGTGATGTATCTTTATATTTTCCGATTTGATTGATCATTCCGTCCACAAGTAAAAGGGCGGCGGATATAGGAGTTTTAAGCTGATGAGACGAGGCTCGTAAAAATACCTCTTGTCGCTTATTTTTTTGTTCAAGCTCTACATAGAGTTCATTCAGGGTTGCAATTAACATCGAAATTTCATCTTTTCCATTGGCAAATGCCGAGATTGTACCTAATTTTTCTCCATTCTTAATGGCCTGTGTTTGCTTCACGAGTTTGGTAATTGGGTCGACGATTCCCTTTGAATATAGATAGGAAACCACTAAAGCAAATAGCACCAAAACGGCAATGAGCATTGGTAAAGACCCCATAATGATCGGCACAATCTCATTCATCTGGGGTGTCATTGTTGATAACATTGAGACAATCAGTCGATCTTCATAAAATGTAATTCCTAAATAATTGGTATATTCATTTTCCCCATCGCTTACACTGTTTTCTAAAATAATTGTATCCGTAGAAATATAGTGAAACTTAGATTTTTCAGTCCAGCCTTCTTGATAATAGGAAAGGTCTGTTTTGGCATCAAATGAAAATGGGATGGAATCCGTTAGCTTCGACTCTTTTAATAAAATTTCTTTCCACTGCTTTAATTTCTGGTCAAACTCTTTTTGAAGATTTTTTTTCTGGACTTCTTTTAAGTCTTGTTTTTGCATACTTTTGACATTCTTTTTGATAAAAGCTTTCACATCCATAACAAGATTTTTCATCGACTCTGTTTTCGGAGTTGCTGTGATTTGAAACATTTTGCCGGTAATCTTAATATCTTCTGAGGAAAGAGGTAGATCGATGGTAATTGCGTTGGTATTCTTAATTTCAACATTTTCGTAATTACCGTCTTCTAGATAGGTTTGATGCTGTGCAAGAATTGCCTGATAGTTTTCTTCTGACATATATTCCACATACAAAGATGGAAGCATAAAAATAAAATAACCAAGCACCATAACGGTTAGTGCTCCCGTTAAAATAGCGGTATATAGAAAATTCTTATGAACTAGTTTCATGTGTACCAACCTCCTTATCAAACTGATACCCAATTCCAATGACTGTACGAATACAAGGAACTGGCAACTTTTTACGGATGTTTTTAATGTGCGCATCAATGATTCGATCATTGCCAATATAATCGTCATTAAAAATACGAAGAATCAACTGTTCTCTATTAAAAACTCTGTTGGGTTCTTTATATAGTGTATGAAGCAATAAATACTCACTTAGAGTAAGGGGTACTAATGCTCCATCATAATAGGCTACGTAAGATTCCTCTTGGAATCGCAGACCACTTTGAACTACTTCCTCTTTTGTATGTACCGCTAATCGTCGAAGAATTGTTTCCATGCGCTTAAGTAAAATAATGGGTGAAACCGGTTTAATTACATAGTCATCTGCATATCGATTAAACGCATCCACCTGCGTCTTCTCATCTTCTAATGCTGTCAGCATAATTGTTCCCATCTTTGGATAGTGATCTTTAATGTAAGAGAGCACTTCTAACCCACTTTTGCCAGGAACCATAATATCAAGTACGGCCAAATCATACGTTTCCTGATCTAATAA
>CAZWNX010000131.1:0-4844 GCA_964635395.1 uncultured Lachnospiraceae bacterium | reverse complement strand
GAGTATCGCCTTGCCAAGGCGAGGGTCGCGGGTTCGAATCCCGTCTCGTGCTTTTTGGGCATCCTTGAGATAATCAAGGATTTTTTTGTTTCAAAAATTAAGAAAGAGAATTCCTAATTTGATTTAGGAATTCTCTTGGACTGTAGACAAAGAGGTGTTCGGTGTTAGAAATTAGGCATTTGAACAGAAAAATGGGCTCCAATGACTAAAAACAACTGATAAATGCCGAAAATTAGGCTTTTTAGCAGGGAAATGAGTTCCATCGCCTAAAAAGGCAGTCAAACGGCAGAAATTAGGCATTTGAGAAGAAAAACAGCTATCAATGCCTAAAAAATTGAGTGAAAAATCCCAAAGACTATCGTATAAGAGCTTTTGTCTATATACTAAGAGAATTCCTAATTTGATTTAGGAATTCTCTTTTATAAACTGCTCTGCTAATCGTTTCAAAAGAGCGGCCTGCTCTGGTTCAAATTGCATACAAGCAATCATTTGTGTAGGAATGCTTGCAGCTTTCTCGCGAAGATTAAGACCTTTTTGCGTAATACCAATATAGATAGCACGTTCATCTTCTTTCGAACGCTCTTTCTCAACAAATCCCTGTTGTTCTAATTTCTTTAGAAGTGGAGTAAGTGTTCCCGAATCTAACAGCAATAGTTCACATAGATCCTTCATTGCCAATCGAGAGTGTTCCCACAAAGCCATTAGTGTAATATATTGAGTATAAGTAAGTCCTAATGGATCCAAAAATGGTTTGTATTTTCGTACGATGATTCTAGAACAGGTATAAAGTGGAAAACAAAGTTGTTGATCTAATTTTAGCAAGTCATAATTCATGGATTCGATTACTCCTGTGCTAAAGCATTTTCAATATAGGAAACCAAATCTTCTGGTTTAACAGTTGGTGCAAAACGACCGAGAACGGTTCCATCACGTCCAACTAAGAACTTTGTAAAATTCCATTTAATGTTTTTGCCGGTTACAGTTTGCTTCAGTGAAGCGAGTTTTTTCTGAAAAGAGCTAAGCGCTTCGTCTTCTTGATCTTCAAAAGGCTGATCTTTTAAAAATTGGTAGAGTGGATCAGCATTTTTACCATTCACTTCAATTTTAGCAAATGTTTCAAATGTAGTGTTGTAGTGTAATTGGCAAAATTGAGCAATCTCTTCATTGCTTCCAGGTGCTTGATTTAAGAACTGATTACAAGGAAAGTCAAGAATTTCTAACCCCTTTTCATGATATGTTTTGTAAAGAGTCTCCAAACCCTCATATTGTGGGGTGAAGCCGCAACCGGTTGCTGTATTAACAATTAGCATTACTTTGCCGCGATATTTTTCTAATGATATGGAATCTTGTTTTGTGTTTAAAACGCTAAGATCATAAATTGACATAGAAGCCTCATTTCTGCACATTGAGTGCGATTGAAAGGATTAATTTTATACAATTGAATTGTAAACAATTAAAACAAGAATGTCAAGGTGTTTTTCAAAAAAAATGGCAACCAAAGTAGGTTGCCATTGTCGCTAATTATTTGATAAATCACATAAATCGTTTAACATCTTAGGTAATTCTTCGCTCATATTATCATTACTAAATTGGCAAGTTCCAACATTTACATGGCCACCACCACCATATTTTAACATTAACTTTCCAACATTTACAGTGGATGTGCGGTTCAAAATACTATAGCCAACAGCTGCAGAACATCCATTTCCACCTTTTCCACTTACAACCCAAACGGAGATATTTGCATTTGGATACATGCTATATATCATGAAGCGATTACAAGAGTAAATAGGGTCAACACCACGTAAATCTGTAAAGATGACGTTGCCGCGTACCCAAGTATATTTTTCCACCATGTCTTTGAAAAGTGTTGTTTGTTCAAAATAAACATCAATTCGTTCTTTTACATCAGGAAGTGCCAAAATCTCACTCGTTGACATAGTTCTACAAGCATCAATTAACTTTTCCATGAGCTGATAGTTTGAAATCGTAAAATCTCTCCAACGACCAAGACCAGTACGAGGATCCATTAAAAATCCTACTAATACCCATCCTTGAGGATCTTGAATATCCTGTGCGGATAATTGTCCAGAATCTACCTTATCAACAGCTTCCATCATATCGTCAAATTGTGGAAAACGTTCCTTTCCACCGTAATATTCATAAATAATCCTTGCACACGATGGTGCAATTCGACTTTCGCCCTTATATTTTCCTTCTAACGAAAGACGCTCATGTTCACTTGAGTGGTGATCAAACCATAAGCCACAACCCTCAACAAAAGGTACATTTGCTAAACAATCATTACTGTTGATTTCAACAAGTCCATCTTGTAAGTCTTTTGGATGAGCAAATTGCCAACAGTCTATAATACCAGCTTCCTTTAATAATGCGCCACAAGCTAAACCATCAAAATCCGAACGTGTTACTAATCTCATAAGCGATACTCCTTTTCCTGATTTTTGTGAACAATGTATTATACTTTTAGAAATATTATATGTTATATTGGTAGTTTTTTCAACTTAAACTAGTGAATGCTTGTAAAACTTACTTGAAGTTTAGAATAAAGTAACCTATACTTCATAAATAATGACAAGGAGAGCGCTTATGAATAAAGTTGGAGTAATAGTGGGTGCAGGTGAATTTGATCCAAAGGTGTTTTATGAGGTGAAAGAAGAGCTCTGGCAAAATGGTAAACAGATGTTTTGGATCGCAGCGGACGGGGGATATTTACATTTTAAGGAATGCAATATGGTTCCAGATCTCTTGATTGGCGACTTTGATTCACTTTGCATGGATGATGTTGCACAAATTGGTATCAAAGAAATCATTCAGTTGCCAAGGGAAAAAGATGATACAGATCTTCTGGCAGCTATACAAAAGGGGCTATCCATGGGGATTGATGAATATCATATTTTTGGAGCCTTAGGTGGAGACTTTGACCATATGTTTGGAAATATTCAGTGCCTAAATCATCTTTGTGAAAGTGGAAAGAGAGCCTTTTTATATCATAATAATACAATTGTAACCATGTTGAAAAATACAAGACTAACCATTCCAGCTCAAAAAAAAGGAATTTTCTCTATTTTCTCATTTACGCAAATCGCGAATAATGTTAACATCGTAGGAGGAAAATATGCCTTAAAAGATGCAACGATTACGAATCAGATTCCAATTGGAGTACGAAATGAATTTGTTGGATCTGAAGTTACAATTAGCGTTGAAGAGGGTACATTACTTGTTTACTATCAAAAGGAGAGAACAGACTATGAAAACAATTAGTTTTTTTGATACAAAACCATACGATAAAGAGTATTTTGAGGAAATTATTCAAGAGTATCCATATGAAATCATTTTTCATGAAGAAAAGTTAAATGCAAGAACCGCAATCTTAGCAAAAGAGAGTGAAGCAGTTGTGGCATTTGTAAATGATACAGTGGATCAAAAAACTATTGATCAGCTCATCAGCCAGGGAGTTGGACTAATTGCGCTAAGGTGTGCAGGGTATAATAATGTAGATGTGAAGGCTGCCTACGGCAAAATTCATGTGGCGAGAGTGCCAGCCTATTCTCCATATGCAGTTGCAGAACACGCAATGGCAATGTTGCAGACACTGAATCGCAAATTACATAGAGCCTATAATCGAATTCGAGAATATAACTTTAGCCTAAATGGATTAACAGGGTTTGACCTTCATGGAAAAACAATTGGTGTTGTTGGAACGGGTAAAATAGGTCAGATTTTTATTGATATTTGCAAGGGGTTTGGAATGAGAGTGCTAGCATCCGATCCTTATCCAGTTAGTGGAGCGGATTATGAATATGTTGAAGTGGATCAATTATTAAGAGAAGCAGATATTATATCACTCCACTGCCCGCTGACCAATTCTAGTCATCATATGATTGATGAAGAGGCAATTGGTAAAATGAAAAAGGGCGTTTACATTATCAATACTTCTAGAGGCGCGTTGATTGATAGTGAAGCGTTGTTAGAAGGAATTAAAAAGGGACAAATTGGTGGAGCTGCATTAGACGTGTATGAAGAAGAAGCCGAATTTTTCTATGAAGATTACTCAAATACCATTATACAGGACGATGTGTTAGCAAGACTTGTTTCAATGCCTAATGTTCTTATAACATCCCATCAGGCATTTTTAACAAAGGAAGCGCTTAGAAATATTGCTGCTACAACAATGGAAAATATAGATCAATATTTTAAGGGAGAGAAATTGACAAATGAAGTGTGCTATCGTTGTGAGAAAGATCCTTCCACTTGTCATAAAAAAACCGGAAAACCTTGCTTTTAAAGGCTGTTTATTCAGACTTGAGTTGGTTTGATTCAATAAATGACTCAAATGCATCAACGGGCATTGGTCGAGCATAGTAATACCCCTGTATATAGTCGCAGCCGATTTCGCTTAAAAAATCTACTTGATCTTTTGTTTCAATTCCTTCGGCAACAATATCCATTTTAAGATTTTTGGCCATACGTATGGTGTCCATAATAACGGTTTTACTGCGATCGCCATTTTCAGTGCCTCGAAAGAATTCGCCATCTAATTTGATGATATCAAGAGGAAGATCTTTTAGTGAGTTAAGGGAAGAAAAGCCTGAACCAAAATCATCCATGGATACTAAAAACCCATAGGACTGAAGTTTGTTGACGGTGTTTAAAATCATTTGCTTGTCATCAAAGAAAGCACTTTCCGTTAACTCTAGTTCGATATATTGGTGAGGTATTTGGTATTGATCAACTAATTGACAAATGTGTTCTGCCAACGCAGGATCAAAAAAATGTGCTCTGGAAATATTTACGGATATTGGAAGGAGCTCTTTTCCTTTTTT
>CAZWNX010000130.1:0-4878 GCA_964635395.1 uncultured Lachnospiraceae bacterium | reverse complement strand
TTCATAGATTAGGTATCCTTTCCAGTCAATTTAGTGATTGCAGACTTAGTGAATTCCACGAAAATATCCTGTTCCTTTTTCTCAAAGAGTAAAAAGAAATTCAAAATACAACCAATGATACCGCAAAACAGGATACTCATAAGAATGAGGGGCCAATTGGTTGCAGGGATAATTTGCCCAAGTCCAATAAAGATTGCGCCCATCAGAATACTAACGAGCATATAGCGAAAGATGGTGGGGTGAAAAGCAGTTTTCTTAAGGCCAAGACAATGCGCTGCATACATTGGTGTAAACGTAATATTCTTGATAATACCTAGTATGGAAGAGACACTCACGATGGCATACATCAGATAAGGTGAGTCTTTAAATCCAAAAAACACAATTCCAATCGATAAGAATCCCATAATTAGAACAGCAATCGAATTCCACTTTACTTTGTTCACAATGGTAAATACGTTGAAAAGTGGGCTGATACTTCCCCCTACAATGGTTCCGATCATGGTTAAAATCGTCAAGATATAGATTGTTGACTGAGCCGATGCATTAGAAGTAGGCAACCAGACTTTGTAAAAGGAAAGTCCAAAACCAATCATAAAACAGAGCGGAATATTGGCAAAAAATCCTGATAATTTCATGGAAGAACGAAGGGAAGATACAAGTTCCTCTTTATTACCAGTGGCATAGGTAATGGTTAATGATGGAGAGAAGATTGCAGATACTGAATCATAGAGCATGTTAATCGCTATTGCGATTGTTTTGGAAGCTCCAATGTAGCCGGATGTGTTGGTGTCAATAAGAGCTATTGCAATCATGGTATCCAAGCTATTGGTTAGGTATTGACCAGCCCGCATGATGGTATTCCAGATTCCTGCAGAAAGAACGTCCAGAATGCGGGACATCTTAAAATGCTTAGGACTTAGATGGATGTCTGGAAGTAATTTCTTGGTATAATATAGATAGGCAACAAGCATATAAAGCGTTGGGATTACTTCTGCGAGAGCTTTGTAATAGGCTTTTATAGGTAAAAATGTAAAGAGAAGAAACAGTGCCAATGCTTTTACAATCGTTGATTCAATAGTGCGCAGTGACTGTAAGTCAATTCGATTCGATGCAAACGTAGAGGTCGAGAATGTCGTAGTCAAAATAGTAAGCATAAAATTCAACAAGGTAAAGAAAAATACAAGCTGAACATCTTGTAGTAAAGCAGGTTCCACATCTAGAATTGGTCCAATATTGAATACAAGTAATAGGAGTGGGAGAATGAGTGCAGCAATAATTGCAAGGTTTGCAAATAAAATCGAGTTAAAGTACTCGTTGGCGGCTTTAAGATCTTTTTGATGAAGACGAATAGTAATGAAGCGACCAGCCATGGAGTTGAGCGCCATTGCCAAGATTGCTACAAAGTTAGCGAGATCATTCGCAATTGTTATATAGGCAGCAATTTCAAAATCAAATTTTTTGATTAGACGCGGCAATACAATCATGTTGATTCCGATTCCAATCACACAGGATAATAATCCGGCTAATAAATTAATAATGAGTTGTTTATTCTTAGTTTGTTCTTTCACAATTACTCCTAACGATATCTTAAATAATTCTTAAACCTATCAATAGCGCTTATTTATGGATTATATCATGGGTATTAGAATTTGACTAGCATGAACGGGCATGGTAAAATATTAAGAATTGTATTGAAATACGAGTTACTGTGTGAGGATAACAAATGAAGATTATGCCAAACCGGATGGACCGGGGATTTTATAGATATCAAAAGGAATTTGAAGAGAAAGCATTGGAAGTACTTCGCTCGGGTTGGTATGTTCTAGGCAAGGAAGTGCAGGCTTTTGAAGAAGAATTTGCAGCGTATACAGGAGCAAAGCATTGTGTCAGTGTTGCCAATGGATTAGATGCACTGATTTTGGCGTTTCGTGTACTTGGAATTCAGGCTGGAGATGAAGTCTTGGTTCAAGGGAACACCTATATTGCCAGTGTTATGGGAATCACAATCAATGGTGCGACACCGATTTTTGTAGAACCAGATGAGTACTTTGGGATTGATGTTACGAAATTGGAAGCCAAACTTACGAGTAAAACCAAGGCAGTACTTGCGGTTCATCTCTATGGTCAGGCGGAGGATATGAGTGAGCTTGTTGCTTTTTGCCACAAACATAATCTGAAATTAGTGGAAGACTGTGCTCAGTCACATGGGGCAATGTTTCAAGACAAGATGACGGGAACATTTGGGGATATCGGGTGTTTTTCCTTTTATCCGTCCAAGAACTTAGGAGCTTTTGGGGATGGTGGTGCCATTGTAACCAATCAAAAGACAATTGCTGATGAAATGAAGATTCTTAGAAACTATGGCTCAGAGAAACGTTATTATAATCAAGTCATTGGAACAAACTCAAGATTGGATGAGATTCAGGCGGGCCTTTTGCGTGTGAGACTGAAATATCTAGATGAATTAACCCTTGAGAAACAACAAATTGCGAAGCAATACTTAGACAGGATTCAGAATCCCAAGCTAATCTTACCAAAACTTAAGAAGGAAGCGAATCATGTCTGGCATCAATTCGTTATCCGTTGCAAGGAGCGAGACGCACTTGTAGCATACCTTGATGAACGGGAGATAGGAACCATTATTCATTATCCAATTCCACCTCATCTAGCTCAGGGGTATAAGGATCTTGGATACAAAGAAGGCGATTTTCCAATTACAGAGGCGCTTGCCAAAGAAGTTTTATCCATTCCAATGTACAATGGAATGACACAGGATGAAATCGAACAGGTAATCGTAGCACTGAATAACTTTTGAAATATACAATATGAATGATATTATAAATAGAAGATAACAGGTGAACAGATGGATGTAATGAAGCAGTGCCAGATTTTAGAATTTGGCGAGTTTGGAGATGAACGTGGATCACTCGTAGTAGTAGAGGGTTGCGGTAAGAATATTCCGTTTACAATTAAACGAGTATTCTATATGTATGGATCGGATGATCAGGTGATTCGAGGACAACATGCAAATCGCAAAACGGAATTTGTATTGATTAATGTAAGCGGCACAAGTAAAGTAAAAGTAGACAATGGTTATGAAAGTGCAATTGTGGAGCTGAATCGCCCACGAATGGGGCTCTATATTCCGACAATGCTTTGGAAGGATATGTATGATTTCTCCGAGGACTCTGTTTTGTTAGTGTTAGCAAGCGAGCACTATGACCAGGCAGAATATATTCGAGACTACGACGCGTTTATAAAGGAAGTGAAGCATGAGTAAAATATCAATCGTAATTCCTGTTTATTATAATTCAGATACATTGATGCTTTTGTATGAGGATATGAAGGAAAAAATCCTAGATAAATTAGGTGACTATGAAATCGTCATGGTGGATGATGGATCCAAAGATGAGTCCTATCAAATCATGAATCAGATTCGTGAGATGGACGAACATGTCAAATGTGTCCGATTATCACGCAATTTTGGAGAACACGCAGCTCTATTGGCAGGACTTTCCGTATGTACGGGAGATTGTGCAGTTACCAAACAGGCAGACCTTCAAGAAGATTCAGAAATCATCCTTGAAATGTATGAAAGCTGGAAAAAGGGAAATAAAGTAGTGCTTGCAGTAAGGGCTTCAAGAGATGAAAATGCAATCAAGAAGTTTTTTGCGAACCTATACTATATTATCGTAAGAAAATTCATTAATGACAAAATGCCAGCAGGTGGTTGTGACTGCTACCTGATTGACCGCCAGGTTATCAAGGTATTAGAACTTCTAGATGAGAAGAATTCTTCTCTGACACTTCAGGTTCTCTGGGCTGGTTTTCAAACGGATTGTGTTTATTTTCATAGAAAAGACCGTGAAGTTGGAGTTTCTCGCTGGACACTTGGCAAGAAAATCAAACTCGCCATGGACTCTATGATGAGTTTCTCCTATGTCCCAATTCGCTTGATGTCTGGGCTTGGAATCGTATTTTTCATTGTATCCATATTAATGGCAATCGGTGTAATTGTTGAAAAAATTGCATTTGGAACCCCAATGCTTGGCTGGTCATCCCTTATGTGTGTGGTACTCTTTTCATTTGGGGTCATTATGTTGATGATGGGAGTCTTGGGAGAGTACTTGTGGAGAGCACTGGATGCCTCACGAAACCGCCCGCCGTTCATCATTGATGAGGTTAAGGATGGGGAGAAGTAAATTTCCTCTCTTCTTAGGTTGCAGACAGCAGACAGCAGACAAAAGCTCTTATAAGGAGGTCTCTGAGATTTCAGCTTGCTATTTAGGCCTTGCTAGCTATTTATCTACTCAAAAGCCTAATTTCTGGCGTATGCCGACCTGTTTTAGGTCTTGGAACCTATTTTCTAGTTAAAAGCCTAATTTTCGGCATTTATCAGATGTTTTTAGGCCTTGGAATCCTTTTTTTATTCAAAAGCCTAATTCTAACACCAAACACCACGTACTGGACATCTTTGTCCGCAGTCGGTGGGGAGAAGTGAATTTTCTCATAAAATCTTGACACAACCCCGCATTTATGCTATTTTACTCTTTGTGTAATGCTCAGGGGTGTGTATTCAGTTTATTTGGGGGAAAAGTTGTTGATTAAAATGAACCATAGATAGCTAGAAGTAATCAGTTTGAGTAAAGCTGGTTACTTTTTTATTGGAAAAAATGAATGTGGGTGGAGGTAGTGAATGAGACAGTTCATGAAGAAGGGATTATTAGGAGTTGGGATTTTGCTTTGCATCTGTTTGGTAAATGGATTGGATGTAGAGGCAATGGAATATCAATATGATAAGTTAAATCGGGTAACCAAAGTAACTTATGAAGATGGAAGTTATGTGACATACGAGTATGATGCCAATGGAAACATTGT
>CAZWNX010000129.1:3598-4924 GCA_964635395.1 uncultured Lachnospiraceae bacterium | reverse complement strand
ATACTCAATAAATGTCCGTATTCCAAGAAACATTGGTGGCGCATAAAATGCAACCGACAAACCCGTCTCATTTCTAGGTGTCATACAAAACAACTCAATATCTTCTTCTATTCTCATTACATAAATGATTGCAACTATCAATGCAAGAAATCCAAGCATGGCTGCCAATTCATAAGGCACAATTATAATTGAAAGAATGGACAAGATAAGTGATGCTGTAGTGATTAATTTTGATTTATGATTCATACTTTCAATACCTCTACTTGATAATCCGCTAAACGTAGTGCATTGATTGCATCCTCTAGTCGCTCATTTCTTACGAGAATATAATCCGTATCAAATGTTGAAACCGCCACAATACTGATTTGTTGCTCTGCCAATATTGTCGCAATTCTTGACAATATTCCAACAAGTGAAAAATCAAGTGTTCCTTCAATACCAAGTACTCGAAACCCATCTTCTCTCCCTAGACATGGGAATGAAATGAAATCGCTTTTACAAATATAGGAAATTTCACTTTTCGTTTTTCCCACAAAAACCATCTCTTGGGATAAATCAATTACAGATGGATCAGGCACTTTGCAAATACTAAATGCATCTTGATATACGTTTATGATCATTCTTTGATTCCTTTCCTTGTTTCTTGCAATACACTTACATTTTGGTTGTCCCATACTTGCATCCATACTGATTTTTACTCTCAATATCTGGAAACACTGCCATTTGGGTATAGTTCTTAACATGATTGAATTATACGTGTACTGTGCGCATATATTCTTATTCTTTTCTATTCTTTTCGAGTTTTTACTTGTTCAAATTTGCTTGCATGAATATGGCAATACCCACTAGGGTTCTTCACCAAATATTTTTGATGATAATCCTCAGCAGTAGCATAGTTACTAAGTTCTAAAACTTCAACCATGATTTTCTCAGTGAACTTTTGTTGCAATTTTTCAATTGCTTGATTTGCAATTGTCTTTTGCTCTTCATTTGAATAATAGATCCCAGTTCGATACTGACTCCCCGTATCTCCTCCTTGACGATTGATGGTTGTTGGGTCAATTGCATCAAAATACAACTCCAACAGAAATGATAAGGATACAATTTCATCATCAAATTCTACACGAACCGTTTCTGCATGCCCCGTATTTTGATAACAAACTTCTTCATAGGTAGGATTTAAGGTCTTGCCGTTTGCATATCCAACTTGCGTATCAAGAACTCCTACTGCAAGACTCATATACTGCTCTAATCCCCAAAAACATCCACCCGCCAAATAAATAACTTGTTTCATAAGTTTCGTTCCCCCTTTTCTTACCAACCACT
>CAZWNX010000129.1:0-3498 GCA_964635395.1 uncultured Lachnospiraceae bacterium | reverse complement strand
AAGATATAATCTTTCACTTCTTCTTCATTAAGTGATAAGGAATATGAAAATTCCTGCCCAACTTTTTTTTCTGCATCTTTTAAAATCTTTTCATCAATGACAGAAAACTTTTTACCTTTTTCTAATACTTCTTCTTTTTTTTCATTTAACTTTCGAATCAAAGAAATGATTTTACTATTATCTTCGCTATAAAGGATCTGACTAAACACTGTTTTTCTTGAATGTACATTATCAATCCATTTAATCGCAAAATCAGAAGATTTCTCAATCATATCAATTATTTCTTCTTCTGTTAATGGTGCTCGAAGGTTTACTTTTTCAGAGTCAACCGGAACAAAAATCGTAGATTTTAAATGATCATTGATCGGATGCATTACATAATAAATCTTCTTATCACACTTAGAAAAGGATTCTTCCCTTATATCCTCAATCTTACAAACTCCTGACGCCGGGTGTAAAATAATATCATCAATTTCAAACATATTAATCTCTCCTTTAAAGAAAAAACACTCACTGTTACTTGTTTATTATGAACCTGGATAAATTTCATAGGCATCATACTCATGGTCAAAGATATACCCTAACTTTTGAGCCAAAGCAACTGATATCTCATTATGTGCATCCCAACTAGGGTATTTATTCTTGGTAAAACATTCTAATAATAGCCTTGCTGCACATACATATGCAAAACCATTACGCCTGTAGTCTTCGTGTGTATCAATTTCTATTTCAATTCCGTCTAAGTAAGTGGAATACGAAGATGCCCCTGCTACAATAAGATCACCTCTTTTAATCACATATCCAAGTCCTAATTGTTGATATTTGTCATAGGTTTCGTATTGCGAAACCATTGCAAAACTCCATTCCAAAGACTTGCATAGCTCATAATTTTCTTCATTCATTTCTTCCAAAGAAAAACCGTCTTTCAAAGATAATACCGCCTGTCGAAGCTTTGGAATATCAAACTGATGTTGATCTTTTTTGATTGCATATCGTACAATCTTATTGGCCCGTTGTCCGTAGGTATTTTCAATGAGATCGCCCCAAGTTTTTGTCTTTGGGATTGCAATCATAAATTCTGGTTTCACTTCCAATGGCTCAAATAATACTAAATCCTTATTTGGTTTTCCTGTCATGAAACAAAAATCACCCAACACTGCCATCGCAGATACTGGTTCCTCGCTATTATCAACGTATATACTGCCCATAATCCCCTGTAAACAAGAATAAATAGACGTATCCTTCCAGCCATGGAAAAGACTGTTTGCCTTATATAAATGTTCCAATTTTACTGCCATACTGCCCCCACTTATGTTCCCCCGATATAATTTCGAACATTCTCATTATAGCACATTATTTCGATACTGTCATATTAGATTTGAGAATTGTTTGTTTGTATACACTTTATTGACATTTCTTTCTTATATTACTATACTTTATAAGTAAAACTAAACATCACTCATTAACTATTTAAGAGGAATTTATATGTCCATTTTTGATTTCATCGGATTCTTACTTTTTATAGGAGTCGCTTTGTTTTTGCGACCACCCATTTATTTATTTCTCATTATTATCATTCCACTCCAACTCGTCCTCCAAGTGCTCAAGAAAATCTTTTCAAAAAATCTGTATTCCACTGTATATCCCGACATCATACCCATTGATCCGTGGAAGCATCCGGAATTATCCAAACTTTTTGAGCAAAAAAAGCGAATTGAAATCCACCAGTTCTTGCTTGATCATTCATTTGCTGAACGGGAATGCTCCATTTATTCAACAATCCCAAACTGCGTCAATATTGTTTCTTGTTACGTAAATGAATCAACTGGTGTATATGCCATTTTGAATGTTGAAAACCAAATATCTGCATCGCAAACTCCAATTCGTTCCTATTACCATTTATCCTTTGAAACGCTCCTTTTAAACAAGCACCATATTATCAGTGAATCGGCCTGTACGAATCTTTTTCCGCTTCCAAATAATCGACATTCTGATTTCTACTTTGATAAATCACCAAAAGAAATCTATGAACTTCATCTTCAAAAAATCCAACAAGTGAGTGCACTAACAGGACACACTGCAATGGATTTTGATCCTTCCATCTTACGCGAGCAGTTTTACCAGTTAAATCGCGAAGATACTGCATTATTGATTCAATACCGACGCGAAAAAGGCTTTCTTCGTATCAAAGAAAGCACACATGGAATATTTTTTACTTTAAAAGGAAGCATTGTCGTACTCTTTAATTTGATTCGAAAACGTGCCTTATTGCGACCAAAAACGTATCAAGAACACTGGTTGCTTGAAGACTATTCTCGCCATAATCTACGCACTGCAGTATATGAAATCCTTCCAAAAAACAATATCAAATCCTCATCAATTATCACAACTACAGCAAGTAAAACTTCAAACTCCACTGTATTTATAAATGCTATCATTATCCTAATTGGCTTATCTATGCTAATTGTCACTTCTATGGATTTGATTTACGCTAAAAATTCAATGACTTATGAAAAAACAAGTGGCACAATCGTTTCTTATGAGGTTCAAGACGACTATGATTCTATTGATATATCCATTGAATATAAATACCATGCGAATGGCAAAGAGTATTTTGGACACAGAATCTACTTTAGCGATCGTACTACAAAAACAGACCAAGAAGTAAACCGGCTGTTATCTCTCTATGGCGAAGTTGGTAAACCCATTCAAGTATTTTATGACCCTAAAGATCCAACACTGAGTATCCTCGAAAAGGGATTTCGTATTGGATCCTTATTCCCAATTTTTATGGCATTTATTCTAATATGGTCAGGATTCATCAATATAAAAAAACTGAGAGCCGTTAAATTATCTCTTGGTAGCCGCCCAACCTCCATATAAAAATCCCGTATAGAATTTGGATGGATTCTCAAACCCTGCTAGATCAAGTAACTCTAGAATTCGATCTTGTGAAACAAACTTTAAGCGTTTTAGAATCTGATTGTTAAATCCATCTTCTACTATATTTTCATCAACACCCTGGAGTACTACGTATTTCTTCCAAGCCTTTAACGTGTTGTTAAACTCAATCGTATTTGGATTGCCATAGGCGTCTACTAGGACAAGCGTGCTTCCTTTTTTTAAGGTTGCTGCAATATCTTTTAGTAATTGAAGTTTTGAGCCATCGTCTTCTAGAAATTGCATCACTAATATGCAGGTTGCCCCATCAAAGGCTTCCTGCTTATTTAATTCATGGGTGAATCCATGAAATAGTTCAACCTGTTCTAATCCCTTTTCTTTCACTTTGTCAGCAGCAATGGATAACATCTCTTTCGATGGATCAAGGCCTACTATTTTCCAATTTGGATTGGTTGATTTGAACTGACAAAGTTCAGCTCCTGTTCCCGCACCAACTACCAAAATGTCTGCGTCCGCTCCCAGCATTGCATTCAAATATGCATGGGACATCTTAAAAATCTCTTCATATGCAGCACAAAAACATTTCATCGACTGATC
>CAZWNX010000128.1:0-4941 GCA_964635395.1 uncultured Lachnospiraceae bacterium | reverse complement strand
TTTGCATTTTTCGCAAATTGGTTTTACTGATGATCTAACTTTCACGTTAAACCCTCCTTTCAAAAAGACCGACTTATATTGTAACATATTACTTTTCCATTTGCAACATGTGAATTATTGCAAATAATCTATATCAACCGTTGTATCTCAAAAGACTATTTGTCACGCCAAATAATTCTTCCTTTTGATAAATCGTACGGTGATAATTCTAAGGTAACTTTATCTCCTGGTAAAATACGAATAAAGTTTTGTCTAAGTTTTCCACTAATATGTGCTAAAACTCTATGACCATTTTCTAACTCTACTTGAAACATTGTGTTTGGTAATTTTTCAATTACAGTTCCTTCAATTTCAATCACATCTGTTTTTGACATGCATTTCCTCCTTGCTTTCTTTGAATGCTGGCGCAAGCTTAATCGCTCTCTTAATTGCTTCGTTTGTTAATTGCTTATGGTTTTCTAATTGTTTACATATCGTTTCATCAAAATATGTAGTTATCGGTTGAACATGCTTTTTGTTCTTTTTTTTTGGGTTTTCATAAGGTCTGTGAATTCCGTCTACTAAAAAGTATTCTTTATCACTTTCCATTAAAACGATATAAATCATGTCTTTATCGTGACCCGCTTTCGATTTTACAAATTTTCCTATCAACATTCTCACCTGTCTTTTGATGATTATATATCCTTGCCCACTATTACATTGTCAATATCTGTGGTCCAGATTCTGTAATCAAAATAGTGTTTTCATAATGCGCTGAGAGTGAGTGATCTTGGGACACAACTGTCCAATCGTCATCTAGCCACTCAACATCGCATCTCCCCATATTAATCATGGGTTCAATACATAAAGTCATTCCTGCCTTAAGCTTTAAACCTTTTCTTTTCTGAGCGAAATTTGGAATTTGAGGATCTTCGTGTAATTTTGTCCCAATTCCATGACCGACTAATTCTCTCACAATGCCATAGCCGAATTGTTTAATATATGCATCAATTGCGTTAGAAATATCATATAGATAATACTCCTGAGTCGCATATTGAATTCCTTCAAAGAAACTTTGTTTCGTTCTTTCCATCAATAAGGCCGCATCTTCACTAACAGTTCCTACACCATGTGTTCTAGCGGCGTCAGAGTGATAGCCTTTATAAATTAATCCGGCGTCTAAACTTACTATATCACCATCTTTTAAAATTCTCTTTTTCGATGGAATTCCATGCACCACTTCATCATTTACCGAGACGCAAATGGAAGCAGGATACCCGTGATAATTCAAAAAATTTGGTTCGCAATGAAGTGCACGAATTTTTTCCTCACCAAACGCATCAATCTCATATGTTGAAATACCTGGTTTAATGATTTCTCCAAGTTGATCATGTACTTGCGCAAGTCTCTTTCCAGCTTCTATCATGAATTCAATTTCTCTAGCTGATTTTATAGATACTGCCATGACTTCAACCATACCCTTCCTTTATTCTTATGCTCTAACTTACTCACCTAAAATCTCAATAATCTTATCAAAAACTTCATTGAGCGATAATGTTCCGTCAACAGCATGAAGTACATTTCTTTGTGTATAAAAATCAATAAGTGGTTGCGTCTGATCGTGGTATACTTTCAAGCGATTCTTCACAGTCTCTTCTTGATCATCATCTCTTAAAATCAATTCACTATTACAACGATCACAAATTCCTTCTACGGCTGGTGGAATATTAACGATATGATAGGTTGCTCCGCATGCAACACATGCTCTTCTACCAGACATTCTATTAATAATAACTTCATCTGCAACTGCAACATCAATTGCGAAGTCGATTAACTCATTTAAATCCTTCAATGCATTTTCTAACACAGTCGCTTGAGGAATGGTTCTTGGAAATCCATCTAATACATATCCATTCTCACAGTCTTCATTTGCAACTCTATCAAGCAAAATTTTAACTGTTAATTCATCCGGAACCAATTGACCTTGATCCATATACTTCTTTGCTTCCATTCCCAACTCTGTTCCACTCTTAATGTTTGAACGGAAAATATCTCCTGTAGAAATATGAGGAATTTGATACTTATCAGCGATCATTTTAGCCTGTGTGCCTTTTCCTGCACCAGGTGCACCCAACATAATAATTTTCATATTCAGCCTCCAGTTTTATACGTTAAACTTTCAATTACTATCTATTCTATTACCAAAATGGTTGTATTGTCATATTAAACGGATACATGGGACAGACATAAGCCTGTCCCCATATCCTTAAATGCATTATGCATTCAAAAATCCTTTATAGTTTCTTACAAGCATGAGTGATTCAATTTGCTTAATCGTTTCCAAAATAACACTTACGATAATAATCAAACTAGTACCACCAAAAGAAACATTTGCACCAAAAACTCCATTTGTTAAGAATGGAACAATTGCAATTAGAACTAATCCCATTGCACCAACAAAAATGATGTATTTAAGAATGTTGGTTAAATACTCTGTTGTTGGTTTTCCAGGTCTGATTCCTGGAATAAAACCACCTTGCTTTTTAATGTTATTAGATACTTCAAGCGGATTAAATGTGATTGAAGTATAAAAATAAGCAAAGAATATAACTAATAATACATATACTACAAGTCCCAAGCTATACCATGGCATTTTAGGTCTGCACCAGTTATTAGAATTTAACGCTTTAATAACATGAGCACCAAAACCTGTACCTTGGTAATTCATCATTGAAAAAATCGCTGATGGGAACTGAAGCATTGAAGAAGCGAAAATAATTGGAATAACTCCTGAGGTATTAACCCTCAAAGGAATTGCGGATGATTGTCCACCAACCATTTTTCTTCCTTGCATTTTTTTTGCATATTGAACTGGGATCTTACGAACACCACCATTCAATACAATTACTAACATAATCATTAGGATGATAATTGCAACGATTACAACTGCTGCAATTACTCCGTTTGCAATCTTAGGAGCATTTTTTACGAACTGTTCATATAAACTTGTTAAGTCTTGAGGAATTCTGGAAATAATGTTAATAACTAATACGACTGATATACCATTACCCACACCAAGCTCTGTAATACGTTCACCAACCCACATTAAAAATGCGCTTCCAGCTGTTAATGCTACAATAACCATAATATAATCTAATACAATTGCATCTGCCTGTAATAGACCGCTGTTACCAAATCCAATTGCCATTGCAGTGGATTCAACTAATGCAAGTCCAACCGTTACATACCTTGTGATTGCGCCAATTTTCTTACGCCCATCTTCACCATCACGTTGCATTTCTTCCAGTTTTGGAATTGCAATCGTTAATAATTGCATGATGATAGAAGAAGTAATATATGGTGTAATGTTTAATGCAAAGACAGACATTTGAAGAAAGGAACCGCCTGTAAATGCATCAAAGAAGTTGAAAGCATCACCAGTCTGGCTTGCAAAAAACTGCGCAAAATACTCGCGGTTCACACCCGGAACTGGCAATTGACATCCAAATCGAATAACAACTAACATTGCTAAAGTGAATAAAATTCTTTTTCTTACTTCCTCAATCTTAAATGCATTCTTCAACGTTGTTAACATGATTAAATCACCTCTGCTGTTCCACCAACTGCTTCGATTTTTTCTTTCGCTGACGCACTGAAAGCATTTGCCTTAACCGAAAGTTTTTTGGTTAATTCACCGTTTCCAAGGATCTTTACACCATCTTTAGGGTTTTTGATAATTCCCATTTCTTTTAATGCTGCAATATCAACTACTGAACCGTCTTCAAATACATCTAATACTGAAATGTTAATTCCAATGATTTCAAGAGCATTAGGATTTTTAAATCCTCTCTTTGGAATTCTTCTGTATAATGGCATTTGACCACCTTCAAAACCAACTCTAGGCGCTCCTGAACGAGCCTTTTGTCCTTTATGGCCTTTACCAGCTGTCTTACCATTTCCTGAACCGTGTCCACGACCTCTTCGAAAATTATCGCTATGCTTAGAACCTGCTGCAGGTTGTAAATTTGATAATTCCATTCTGACACCTCCTTATCTTTGAATAATTTATACTTCTTCTACTTTCACTAAGTGTTGAACTTTATTAACCATTCCTCGGCTTGCAGCATTATCTGGTAATACTACAGTCTGGTGCATTTTTCTAAGTCCAAGAGCCTGAATTGTTGCTTTATGCTTTGGAATAGCTCCAATGATAGATTTTACTAAAGTCACTTTAATTGTTTTTGTATTTTCTGCCATTTTATCCTCCTTAAGCCATAATCTCTTCAACAGATTTACCACGGCTCTTTGCAACTTCTTCTGGAGTTTTAAGTTGGCTTAATCCAGTAATGGTAGCAAGAACAACGTTTTGCTTGTTATTTGATCCCATTGATTTTGTACGGATATTTTTGATTCCAGCAAGTTCACATACGCTACGCGCAGGACCTCCTGCAATAACTCCTGTACCATCTGGAGCCTTTTTCAAAAGTACTGATGAACTTCCGAATCCTCCAACTATATCATGTGTTACACTTGAATTTTCATCTAAAGCAACAGCTACAAGGTTTTTTGTTGCATCTTCTTTTCCTTTGCGGATCGCTTCTGGAATTTCAGTTGCTTTACCAAGCCCTGCACCTACGTGACCTTTTCCGTCACCTACAACAACTAAAGCAGTGAATCGGAAGTTACGACCACCTTTAACAACCTTAGTTACACGCTTGATGGAAACTACTCTTTCTGTTAATTCCATATTACTTGTGTCAACGATTGTACGTTTCATGTGATTTTCTCCTCCTTTTCTAGAATTCTAAGCCAGCTTCTCTGGCTGCTTGTGCTAATGCTGCGATTTTTCCTTGGTATATAAAGCCGCCTCTGTCAAAAACTACAGTAGTAATGCCTTTTTCCATTGCTCTTTTCGCAATTACTGTTCCTAAATATGCTGCTGCTTCAACGTCGTTTGTTTTC
>CAZWNX010000127.1:0-5085 GCA_964635395.1 uncultured Lachnospiraceae bacterium | reverse complement strand
TTATGTAATTCTTCTAGTGCAACCTTTAAAGAAACACAGCACTGAACAATCAAATCTGAAAACTCTAATAATTCAGGACGAAGTGAAACAACATTATACATATTGAGTTTAATGAGAACATCTTCAATTGTATCCGTAATATCGTCAATTTCCTGAGCCAATTTAACGATGTCTTCACGCTCTAAAGGAGCAATAAACTCAATTGAAAGTTGTTCCATAAGTTCGTGTTTTGCAAGATCTGCAGTATGCTCAATTGTGTGCATTGTTTTTAAGTTTTCTTCCATTTTTGAGAGATCAAAATGATTGAGAGTTTCATTTAATAAGTTTGCACATTCGCATGAGTAATCCACTAATTTGACAAATGCTCCATAATAATCATAATTTTTCTTTCTAGCCATTGTTTTATCCTTTCTGAATCGCTTATCAAAATAAATTTGTTGTTAAAAAATCATCATAAATAGTTTTGACATTAAAAAACCAATCAAACCACAACCGGGAAAAGTAAGTACCCAAGCAAGTACCATTTCTTTAACAGTAGCCCAATTAATGGAAGATAAACGTTTTGATGCACCTACCCCCATAATTGCTGTAGTCTTCGTGTGTGTAGTACTAACTGGGATACCTGTTGCAGACGATAATAATAAGGCAAATGTTGCAGCTAAGTCAGCAGAAAATCCTTGATATTTTTCAAGTTTTACCATACCCATTCCAACGGATTTGATGATTTTGTAACCACCAATTGAGGTACCAAGTGCCATTACTGCGGAGCATAGAACCATTAACCAAATTGGGACAACAAAACTGGTTACGTCAGCTTTCCCATTTGCAAGAAACACACCCAATAAGAACACGCCCATAAATTTCTGCCCATCTTGAGCACCATGCATAAATGCCATACCTGCAGCACCTGCAATTTGACCGTTTTTAAATAAAACATTAGTCTTTCTACGGTCTTTGAAGCGGAAAATGGATTCAACGATTTTGGTAATTGCAAAGCCTGATCCAAAACCAATAACGGTTGAAAGAACAAGACCATAGATTACTTTAATCCAAGCAGACCCGTTGATTCCGTTGAGTCCCCCTTGCATTGCAATGGCAGATCCAGAAATACCTGCAATGAGAGCATGGCTTTCACTAGTAGGAATACCAAAATACCAAGCAGCAGTGGCCCATAAAACAATAGCAAATAAGGAAGCACATAATGCAACTAAGGCAGTATCGGAATCACCTCTGAAGTCAACCATGCTATAGATGGTTTGAGCAACTTTTGCATTAATCATTGTCATTACAAAAACACCTAGGAAATTAAAGATTGCTGCCATAAAGATTGCTTTTTCGGCAGACATGCTTCGGGTAGAGACACAAGTAGCAATTGCATTGGGCGCATCGGTCCAACCATTTACTAGAATTACCCCAAGCGTAAGAATTACTGTGATCAGCAAAGGAAAATTGGATACCAGCTGATGTAGAAATTCCGGCAAAGAAATAGTCATATTAATTCTCCATTCTAAAAATTCTGTAAAATTTGCATATTCCTTTGTAAGTTTAGCATGAGTGCTGGGTATGTAAAAGTAAAATGTATGTAAAATCTTAAAAAAGTAATTAAAATTCAGAACGGTATATAATTGAAGGGAAATTTTATGGGTGATATTAATCCAAAAAAATTTGCTTGACTTTTATTTTCGGAGTGCTAAAATGCAACTTGTAAGCAAAGGTGCCTGACATGTGAAGGGGCCTTTGCTTTTTTACGTCTTAAGATTCAAACCATGAAGGAAGGTGAATTATGGAAGGGTTTGTGGATAGACTTTCAGAAGAACTAGATTGCCAAACTGTATTTACAATTCCAATCTTCTCCGGAATTAGTGTATCAGAATCAGTGGTTGTAACATGGATCATAATTTTTGTTTTGGGACTGTTGTGTATTGCTTTTGTCAGAAACTTAAAGGTTGAGAATCCTGGAAAAAAACAGGTGGTAATCGAAACGATGGTAAGTACCATCTATAATATGATAAAAAGTAATGTTGGTGAGCATGGAAAAGTTTTTATTCCATATTTGATGACGATTTTCATTTATCTTATTTTTGCGAACTTAATTGGCTTATTTGGATTCAAGCCACCTACAAAGGACCTAAATGTAACAGCTGCCCTTGCAATTATGAGTATTGTAGTAATCGAATTTGCAAGCATTCATAAGAAGGGAATGTTAGGTAGGATAAAAGCATTTGCGCAGCCGACACCACTCATTGCCCCCTTGAATATTTTGGAAATACTCATACGACCACTATCTTTATGTATGCGACTTTTCGGAAATATATTGGGCGGATTTGTAGTTATGGAATTATTGAAGATTGTGATACCAATTTTCATTCCAGTACCATTTAGTTTTTATTTTGAGATTTTTGATGGATTTATGCAGGCATATATATTTGTATTTTTGACATCTATTTTTATTGGAGAAGCAGTTGAATAGGAATGTACACGAAAAGGAGAAAAAATCATGTTAGTAGCTATTGGAGCAGGAATTGCAGCATTTACAGGAATCGGAGCAGGAATTGGAATTGGTATTGCAACTGGGAAAGCAACAGATGCAGTTGCGCGTCAGCCTGAAGCAGAACCTAAGATCAGTAAATTGTTAATATTGGGATTGGCATTGGCAGAAGGTACAGCAATTTTTGGATTTGTTATTGCACTATTAATCATCATGTTCTTGAAATAAACTGAGATGAGAAAGGTAGGCATTTAGAATGCTTAGATTAGATTGGAATCTTCTCTTTACAATGATTAATTTGCTGATTCTATTTTGGGTTTTAAAAAAATTTCTATTTCGCCCTGTTTTAGAGATTATTGAAAAAAGGCAACAACTGATTGAAGAACAGTTAACAAATGCAAAACAAGTAGGTGCAGAGGCGGAACAATTAAAAGAAGAGTACGTAATGTCAATATCTAAAGCGAAAAAGACTAGGGAGCGAATGATAGAGGAAGCCCAAAAAGAAGCAAATGAAAAGTATGAAGAGATTATTGAAGAAGCAAATGTGAAAGCCACAAGAATCATTTCCCAGGCCAGGGAAGAAATTGAAATTGAAAGAAATCATGTGATGAAATCAATGGAGTCACAAGTTGGAGTTCTTGCAATATTGGCAGCTAAGAAAATTGTATCCATGGGAGAATAGTATGCAAAGAGCAAGTAATTACGCAAAAGCATTGGTCGAGATGGATTTTCCAATTGAAAATATGGATGAGATTCAGAAGACATTGAGAGAGAATCCAATGTTGTCTAAAATACTATTTTCACCCTGCATTCCTTCTATAGATAAGGAAGAAATCATGAAGCAGGTTTTTGACAATAAGAGTGCTGAGCTATTAAGACAATTAAATAGGTATAAGGTATTGGCCCTATTTGATGAAATATACACATTCTATCAGCAATACTTTGATGAAAAACATGGTATTTTGCGTGCAAAGCTTTTATATGTGATTCGACCTACAACAGAAGAGTTAAATCATATTACTAAAATGTTAAAAGAAAAATTTCTTAAAAAAGAAGTGGAATTGGTTCTTGAAGAGCTGCCTTCATTAATCAGTGGGTTCATCATTACATCGGATCATTATGTAATAGATAAAAGTCTAAGAGGACAATTTGAGAGATTAGAACAGAATCTGATTCGGAGGTAGAGTACATGAGTACAATAAGTTCAGAAGAAATCATATCCATTCTGAAACAAAAAATAGAAGATTTTGAATTGGAATATTTCGAGCAGGAAATTGGGCATGTTATTTTTGTTGGAGATGGAATTGCAACAGTATATGGAATTGACCATGCTATGTTTGGTGAAATCGTTATATTTGAAGATGGTACAAAGGGAATGGTGCAGGATATTCGAAAAACAGAAATAGGATGCATTATTTTTGGAAAAGATACTGGAATCTGTGAAGGCACGAAAGTTGTTAGGACTAAAAAACGAGCAGGAATTCCAGTTGGAGATGCATTTGTTGGAAGAATTGTGGGTGCACTTGGCAATGCAATCGATGGAAAAGGTGAGATTATTTCCAATGAGTATCGAGAGATTGAGCATGAGGCACCAGGAATTGTTGAACGAAAATCGGTAACAGTTCCTCTTGAAACAGGAATTTTGGCAATTGACGCTATGTTTCCTATCGGACGAGGACAGCGAGAACTTATTATTGGTGACAGACAAACAGGAAAAACATCCATTGCCATCGATGCGATCCTAAATCAAAAAGGAAAAGATGTTATCTGCATCTATGTAGCCATTGGTCAAAAAGCTTCAACAATTGCCCAAATTGCAAATATGCTAAAACAAAACAACGCTATGGAGCATTCCATTATTGTGGCAGCAACAGCAAGTGATTCCGCACCCCTACAATATATTGCGCCATTCTCGGGAACAGCATTAGCTGAATATTTTATGCATCAAGGAAAAGATGTTCTCATTATCTATGATGATTTGTCCAAACATGCAGTGGCATATCGAGCGCTCTCATTATTGTTAGAACGTTCTCCTGGGCGTGAAGCATATCCGGGGGATGTATTTTACCTTCATTCTAGATTATTAGAACGCTCAAGTCGCTTGTCAGATGAATTGGGTGGTGGATCGATTACGGCGTTACCAATTATAGAAACACAATCGGGAGATGTATCCGCTTATATTCCTACAAATGTAATATCGATTACAGATGGTCAAATCTTTTTGGAGAGTGATTTGTTTTTTGAGGGAATGCGACCAGCAGTGAATGTGGGATTATCCGTTTCACGTGTGGGAGGAGCTGCTCAAACAAAGGCAATGAAAAAGGTGTCCGGTTGCCTTAGGATTGAACTAGCGCAGTATCGTGAAATGGAGATTTTTACACAATTTAGTTCGGATCTTGATGCACTTACAAAAGAGCAATTAAGATATGGGCAGGGTTTGATGGAGCTATTAAAACAACCATTATGTAATCCGCTCAGCCTAGCAGAACAGGTAATCACCTTAGTGGCTGCAAATAACAGATTGTTTTTAACGATTGAAGTGAAAAAATTGAAGAAGTTTCAAATGGAATTATTGACTTATTTTAAGAAAAATAATA
>CAZWNX010000126.1:0-5101 GCA_964635395.1 uncultured Lachnospiraceae bacterium | reverse complement strand
TTTTTAAGAATATTATCGTTTTTGAGAACATTGCTTTTTAAGAACAACCATAAGGAGTCTACTATGAACGCTGATAAAACCATCCAATTGCTACTGAATCCAATTCGCATGAGAATTGCACAGTTCTTGGCACTACATCCCAATTCAACGACAAAACAAATTGCTACAAGTCTTTCAGATGTTCCAGTTTCAAGCTTATACCGCCATATTAAGCAGCTAGAATCTGCTAATCTGATTGTATCTACCACACAAACAAAAGTACGCGGTGTTATTGAACATGCCTACTCTATGTCACAGGCTCCACCTAGCAATCCTTCTACAAACGCCGATTTTTCATCTCTTATCCAACAGGCACTCCTTGCTAGCATGCATTCCTTTGAAACCTATTTGTCAAAAGAATCTTCAGATCCTGTTAAGGATATGTTATTTGTTTCATCCTGTGTCTTACTCTTAGATGATCTTGAATATCAGGAGTTACTAACTCAGGTCAGCGGATGTATTTCCATAGCACTCGAAAATCATCCAAAAGAGGGGCGAAAGCCAAGAAAACTGTCGCTCATTTCAGAACCCACAAAATAAGAAAAACGCATTTAGATTTATTTATTATTATAACACCCAAAAGCGAATTTGAATCGCAGAAAAGAGGACATATGTTAGAAATCAAACAATTAACAAAAACTTATAAAGGTGGAAAAAAAGCCGTATCTGACTTGAGTTTGACACTCGAACCCGGAGAAATTCATGGCTTTATTGGTCACAATGGAGCAGGTAAAACAACAACGATCAAGTGTTTTTGTGGCATCACAGATTTTGATTCTGGTTCCATCAAGATTTTAGGACATGATATCACCAAAGAACCCGTATTGTGCAAGCAAAATATTGCATATATACCTGATAATCCAGACTTATATGAGCACTTAACTGGTATGCAATATCTTAATTTTGTTGCTGACATCTATCAGGTCAGCCCTGAAAAAAGAAATGATAATATATCAACTTTTGCAAAAGCGTTTGAACTAACAGACTCTTTGGGTGATGTCATTTCTTCCTATTCTCATGGTATGAAACAAAAACTTGCAATTATATCCGCACTCATTCATGAACCAACTCTCCTTGTTCTAGATGAACCTTTCGTTGGTCTTGACCCTGTTGCATCTTTAACGCTGAAAAATATTATGAAACAGATGTGCTCGGAAGGAAAATCAGTATTCTTTTCAACACATGTATTAGAAGTTGCTGAAAAACTATGTCACAAAATTTCAATCATTAAAAATGGAAGCCTCATTATTTCAGGTAAAACAGAAGATATTACCAAAAACACTTCCCTCGAGGACGTATTTATGGAAACGATTATATCAGAAGGGAGCAGTATATGATTCAGAATGCCTTTTCAATTTTCAAAGTTTATCAATCTAAATTTTTAATGATAAATCAGTTACGTTTTAAAAAAGATCAACAAAAAAGAAAACAAGCTTTTTTTCTCATTTTCTCCTACATTTTTTTATTGGGTATGTTTTCATTTTATACTGCTGGCTATGTTTATGCACTTCATTATCTACAGCTATCAACTTTGACATTCTCTTATTTATTAGTTTTAGCAAGTTCCTTTTGCTTTTTATTTACGATTTACCAATCAAATTCTTTGCTATTTCTCTCAAGGGACCACGAGCAATTACTGGCATTCCCTTGTACCATTTCGAGTATTATTCTGGGTAAGCTGCTGTTCATTTATGTAAACCAACTAATTTTCACACTTGTCATTACGCTTCCTGGTGCAATCCTATATCTTATACTAACGCCTTCAAGTCTTGTATCGTTTCTTTATTACTTGATTGCCCTAGCCTTTATTCCGCTTATACCAATTGTGTTTGCTGCTGCCTTAGGCGCCCTTCTTACAATTGTAACCTCAAGATTCAAACATAAAACACTCCTAAAAGTGATTCTGTCCTTTGCCTTTATGGCCGCTATTTTTGCCGGCTCCTTCTCATCTGCAAATTTAAATGAAGCAAAAATAATTGAGTTGTCCGTATCCCTTGAGTCTAAAATTCACTCTGCATATCCACTTGCGACTTTATTCTCAAATGGTATCCAAAATAAACAGGTGTCTTCATTACTATTATTTTGTGGTCTTTCTCTAGCAAGCATTACCCTGTTTACACTACTACTTTCCAAAATTTATCTATCACTAGGTAGTTTATTGTCTGCAAAGGAAACGTCAAGAAAGTATCAATACTCTAATCAAAAAAAATCAATATTAAAAGCCCTCGTTGGAAAAGAACTTAGGCGATACTTCTCCTCTTCACTCTACATTATGAACACTAGCGTTGGATACCTTATGACCTTGGCATTTGCCATTAGTGTTCCCATATTAGGTGTGGAAAAGCTAGAAAAACTAATGGAAATGCAAGGATTATCCAAAGTAATCGTCCTAGCAGCTCCAATCATCATAGCATCCATGAATGCCATGATGCCATCTTCCGCTGCTGCACTCTCCCTAGAGGGAAAATCTTTTTGGATTGTCCAAACACTTCCAATATCATCAAAACAACTGTTTCATTCTAAAATACTAGCACATTTAAGTATCGCCGTTCCATTCACACTTCTATCTAGTGCAATTTTGGCATTCTCCCTCGAGATGCTACCTTTGCAGAGATTAGCTACCTTTATCATGCCACTTTGCTATGTAATACTATCATCCTATATAGGGCTAACCTTAAATATCAAGTTTGTAAACTTTAAATGGGAAAATGAAGTCGAAATCATTAAACAAAGCACACCGATTTTACTAATGCTCGTTGTCTGCATTCTCATTGTTGCTCCAGTTATTATACTATGTATAAATTTTCCAGCTATGGCAACCCTGATTCAGCTTATTGCTTCTTTCATCTCACTTATGATTTGCGCAATCCTGGAGCAAAAAAACAACCAGCTATCGCTTAGCAAAATCGCATAAAGCGGCCCACTCAAGGAATTCTAATACCCGTTCGTTCACCATCTCTAAATCTTGTTCGGACGGGTTAAATTGAATTTTAGCAAATTCTGGATATACTTTATACTTTAGAGCCTCTAAGCGATCTTTCAAGAATCCACAAGCTTCACCCGACCAGCCAAACGACCCAAATACCATGGCTGGTTTTCCTTTTACAATTGGGACAACACTTTTATTAATTAATTCCCACACTGGTTCAAGGGCATCTGCATTAATCGTTGGAGAACCAAAAAACACCATTTTAGATTCCAATAATTTCTGAGTTGCATCTTCCATACTTGTTTCAAGCAAATCATAAGCTTTTGCCTGAATATTCTCTCGAAGCAATAGTTCTTCAATCTTGCTTGCAATTTGTTTGGTATAACCATATGCCGACACATAGAAAATCGGAACATCAATCTCTGCCTTCACTGGCTCAACCCACAACTCATACTCGGCAACCACTTGTTTGATTCCACCCCTTAATATAGGACCATGGGAACAACATACCGTTTTTGGCTCAAGTTGTTTTACTCTTGCAAGTCCATCCTTAACAAATTTAGGGAATGGTGAAAAAATACAATCGAAATAATTTTTTCGTTCCACTTCGTAGAAATTTGGATTCTTCAATTCGTCGTCAAATAAAAATGGTTCACAATAATGGGTACCTAAAAAATCGCAAGTGAACAATGTTTTTGTTTTATCATCATATGTAAACATAGAATCTGGCCAATGCAAATTAGGTGCAAAGTAAAATGTTAAATTTCTTGATTCTCCAATTTCTAATACATCATCTGTTTTTACTGCACGACCATTAAATGCTCTGTTCATGATATTTCCCAAATTTTTGATTGCTGCATTTGTTCCAATCACAGTAATATTTGGGTTCATGTCAAGCAATGCTGCTAAACTCCCTGAATGATCTGGTTCTGTATGATTCAAAATCACATAATCCAACTTTTCAATCGGCAAATAGCACTCTAAAACGGCTATGAATTCTTGCGTATATCTATGATGCACCGTCTCAATCAGTACATTCTTCTCATCCATAATCAAGTAACTGTTATAGGTCGTTCCATATTCTGTACGCATAACAATATCAAACGTACGCATCCCCGGATTTTGCATCCCTACATAGAAAATGTCTTCAGCTATTTGAAATGCTTTATCTCTTTTGCATTCTAGTTTTTCCATAACCGCTCCCTTCAAACATGCACCGGTAAGGCGCACCATATAACCATACCCGATACGTTTTGTATCGGGTAGAGTTATAACTGCTCATATTATATTTTTGTAAATCCACTCTTGTCTATTCCACAAGCTGGACATGTCCAGTCTTCTGGAAGGTCGTCAAATGAAATTCCAGGCTCAATTCCGTTATCTGGATCTCCTAGTTCTGGATCATATACATATCCACATACACATTCATATTTACTCATTGATGTTCTCCTTTCACTTTTTTAAGATTCTTTATTTTCAGCCTCTGCGTACAGAGTAACTAACTTATTCAGATGCTCATAACGTTCTTTTGCATCTTCTTTTGCTTTTGCAAACAATTCTTTTGCAATTTCAGGACTCTTTTTCTCAAGCGACTGATAACGCACTTCTCCCCTGAGGAACTCCTCGTAATCACTACTTGGCGCCTTACTATCCAAGATAAATGCCGATTTTCCTTCCTCTTTCAATTGTGGGTTGAAACGGAATAAGTGCCAATAACCTGATGCAACTGCCTCTGCTTCTTCTGTTTGAGCCTTTGACATGCCCTTCTTGATTCCATGACTGATACATGGTGCATAGGCAATAATAAGGGATGGACCCGGATAACTTTCTGCTTCTGCAATTGCCTTTACACACTGATTAAAGTCTGCTCCCATTGCAATCTGAGCAACATACACATACCCATAATTCATTGCAATTCCAGCAAGGTCTTTCTTCTTAAGTGGCTTGCCACCGGAAGCAAATTTAGCCGTTGAAGCAAGCGGTGTTGCTTTTGAAGACTGTCCTCCTGTATTAGAATACAATTCTGTATCAAATACCAATACATTTACGTCCTGCCCACTTGCTAATACATGATCTAGACCACCAAATCCAATATCATATGCCCAGCCATCTCCTCCTACTGTCCATATATCT
>CAZWNX010000125.1:0-5104 GCA_964635395.1 uncultured Lachnospiraceae bacterium | reverse complement strand
TTTTTGGATGCTTCGATGGAACACGTAAACTTCAATGACCCGCCAAAAATGGTGCATCGTTCAATTAAATGATTGACAGCCGGTAAAAATAAAAAGAGGGTAACGATATTTTGAATATATTGACTTGACAAATATAATTCATATTGTTAGAATTTTATTGATATGAGGCGAAATGCCTGATCCACGCTTGTTAGGGAAAACATTCCTGGCAGGCGTTTTTTGTATTTTCAAACAATATAAAGGAGCGATAAAACTATGGTAACAATCAGTAAGTTTAGTTATGAAAATCCAAGATTCATTAATCTACTCAGTAGAAGAAGTAGTATTCCGGAAGAAGTTGAAATCACTGTTAAGGAAGTTCTGAAAAATGTCAAAAGCAATGGAGATGAAGCCTTATATGCTTATATGAAAAAATTTGATCATGTTGATATTAAAGAAATTGGTCTATTTGTATCAGAAGAAGAATTTGCAAATGCAAGAGAAAAAGTATCTGAGGAATTTAAAGAATCAGTAAAGATAGCGTGCGATAACATATTCAAATTTCACAAAAGACAGCTGCCAATAGGCTATTGTGAAACTTATGATGATGGTGTAGTTCTTGAAAGAAAATATACACCTGTCAACAGTGTGGCAGTCACTGTACCAGGAGATATGGCACCTCTTATTTCTTCATTGTGTATGAATTTGATTCCAGCCATAGTAGCAGGAGTACCAAATATTTACGTACTTACTAAACCTAGTATGGATGGTACAATTGATGAACATTTACTTTATGTAACAAATTATTTGAATGTGAAGAATTACTACAAGATCTCAGGTTCTCAAGGGCTAGCTGCTGTTGCATATGGAACTAAGACAGTGAAAAAAGTAGATGCAATCACAGGTCCCGGCAACAATTACACACAAATGGCTAAGAAAATGCTGTATGGTGAGGTGAAAATTGATTCCATTGCCGGGCCCTCTGAAATTGCAATTATTGCTGATGAAAAAGCAAATCCTACTTTTATTGCTGCTGATATGATGTCTCAGGCTGAACACGGGACAGGTTACGAAGCCAGCACTACATTTTGCCTATCTTACGAACATGCATTAAAAATAAAAGAAGAAATAATCCGTTTAGCAGAGGAAAATAATCTTGTTACAGCGACGCAAAAATCTTTGGAAAACTATGGTGATATTTTTGTTGTTGATACTATTCAAGAAGCTATTGATGCTGTAAATGAAATTGGGCCAGAACATGTTGAATTACTTTTAGAAAATAGCGAAGAGGTTTTAAATTTATTGACTAATGTTGGCGCTGTATTTGTTGGTGAATTTAGTACTGAACCTGTAGGTGACTATTTCTGCGGAACAAATCACATTCTTCCAACCTGCGGCACCGCAAAATTTTCATCTGGTATGTCTGTTCTAGATTTTATGCGAAGCTATAGCGTCATTCGCTATACTGAAAAAGCCTTAAAAAACAATGCCAACCATATTATTGAACTGGCTGAATCTGAAAAAATGATGGCACATGCGCTAGCTGTAATAGTCAGAAAGTAAAGAAGGACAAGGAACAACAGCTATTTTAGTTTTACGGATTTTTGATATAGAATAGATTAAAGTATCTGTTGACAATCTACTTGCTATGGATGAGATGGATGTGACTTCTGCGGAGACAAAAGCTACTTAGGAGAAGATTAGGCGTATGTAGCTGAGCACAATGTTGGAATGAAGATGTCGTCGCTGAATATTTAACCTAGAGGATGATTTTATAGAACTAGCGATTGGGGTAAAATACAAGATGTAATACTTGAACACCCCCCAAAAAAGGTGTATTGTTTAACAAAGGATGCTACTCTTTCTGCAACCTACGCTACTGGACTCAAGTACTTCAGTAATATATTATTAGATCAAAAAACATGAAAGATTATGGAGGGTAAAGGTATGAATGGCAATGATATGAATTTTGATTTTGAAAAGTTAAGAAAAAAGTTGGTTATAAGAGAATTTGCTTCAGGTTTAATATATCGCTCTCCACCTGAAAATTGCGCTAATGCCGTAGAAGCTAACCCAGAGCAATTAATAAAAATAGCAAGAAGATATAATGTAAATATTGAAAAATATAGAATCAAAGAATAATAATTAATTTTTATAGTTTACAAATAAGGGTTTTGCTGATTTTGGCAGAGCCTTTTTAGGTCTACGCAAGGCATGTCGAGATAGTTGTTCTAGAGAATAGAGACGAGGAATTCATAATATGAATGATAAGGAAATAAAAAGCAAACCATGGGATTCGAATGGTATTACAAGAGAGTACTTTGATTCATTATTAGTTGAGATGAGGCATATTGATGCTGTTATACCTTCCACAAAGTTGGAATTATATGGGGAGACTTTTGATACGCCCATTATGATGGCAGCTCTGTCGCATTTGAATACTGTATGTGATAATGGAATGGTCGAGATGGCCAAGGGTGCCCATGCAGCAAACGCTCTTAACTGGGCAGGTATGGGTGACGAAGCTGAAATAGCTGCCATAACAGCGACGGGCGCGCGTACAATCAATATAATAAAGCCATATGCAGATAATGACTATATTTTTGAAAGAATTGAGTATGCACAGCGCTGTGGAGTTTTGGCTCTGGGTATGGATGTAGACCATTCTTTTGGTGGAAATGGTAAATATGATGATGTTTTAGGGGAAAAGATGAAAGCCAAGTCCCTTGTAGAACTAAAGGAATTTATAAGAGCTACAGAATTGCCGTTTATTATCAAAGGTGTTCTGAGTGAGCAAGATGCATATAAAGCTTTAGAAGCCGGAGCGAAAGGCATAGTTGTATCACATCACCATGGAATTATGAACTATGCAGTTCCACCGTTATACATATTGCCCAAGATTGCGAAAGTAATTAATCACCAAATTCCGATTTTTGTTGATTGCGGGGTTGTGAGTGGAATGGATGTTTTTAAAGCGCTTGCGCTGGGTGCTGATGCAGTATCTGCAGGCAGAGTTATTATGGATCCATTAAAAAAGAATGGTTCAATGGGAGTAAAAGATCAGATTATTAAGATGACAGAAGAATTGGCTGGTGTAATGGCAAGAACTTGTTCACAGGACCTAAATCATATTGACCCATCCGTTATCTATCAAAGAAATGGTTGGTAGTAGAGACTAAGATTATGAATGGGAAGGAGAGATAACTTTGAGAATAGGTGGAGCAATCGAAAAACCATATAGTAATCCCGAAAATTGGTACGAATTAGTGAAGGAATTGGGGTACAGGGCAGTTTTAGCGCCAATTGAATATCACGCAAGCAAAGAGGAGAAACAAGCTTACATAAAATGTGCCAAGGAGCATGATCTTGTAATTGGAGAAGTTGGTGTCTGGAAAAATGTGATCGCTATAGATCATGATGAACGAAGGGCGGCAATGGAGTATAGCAAAAATCAACTAGAATTGGCTGATGAACTAGGTGCAAATTGCTGTGTAAACATATCTGGAAGCAGAGGTGAAATCTGGGATGGATTTTATAGAGAAAACTATGCAGAGGATACCTATGCATTGATTGTTGATTCTATAAGAGAAATTATTGACTCTGTAAAACCAAAGCGAACTTTTTATACGATTGAAACAATGCCTTGGATGATACCTGATTCACCGGATGAATACCTTCGATTAATAAAAGATGTGGATCGAAAGGAGTTTGGTGTTCATTTGGACTTTGTTAATATGATCAACTGTCCCCAAAGGTATCTCTTTTGTGATGAATTCATTGAGGAGTGTTTTACGAAACTTGGTCCGCATATTAAGAGCATACATGGTAAAGATGTTTTCATGGAAAACGCCTATACAACAGTGATTCGTGAATCTATGCCAGGAACGGGAAGAATAAATTACCAAAAAGTTGCTAGGATATGCGAGGCACTTGGGCCGGACACAGCACTATTTGTTGAGCATTTGCCTGATTTTGATAGTTATAAGAAGGCAGCAGCATATGTAAGAGAACAGGCCGCATTGGCTGGTGTGAAAACAGATTGATCTGCAGAGCATAGATGTAACCATTGATATTACAGGATGATAATGCTAGTATATGAAATAAGCGTAAAGAAGGTGAGGTGTTTAAACATTGCAAATTTCAAGCAGATTTACATTAGCAATTCATATTTTTGCGTGTATTGATACATTCCAAGATGAATATAAGGTTACTAGCACTTTTCTTGCAGAAAGTACAAATGTTAATCCTGTCATTATCAGAAAAATACTCGGACAGCTTAAAAATGCAGGGCTAGTTGATGTGGCGAGAGGATTAGGTGGTGCGACGATTGCAAAGCCACTAAATGAAATCACCTTTTTGGAGATCTACAACGCGGTTGAATGTGTGGACAAAGGTGAATTATTTCATTTTCATGAGAATCCGAATCAAGAATGCCCTATAGGCGGCAATATTCATTCTATTTTAGATGAAAAATTAGTACGTGTGCAAAATGCGATGGAACATGAGTTGCAGTCGATTACACTAGAAGAAGTACTGAAAAATATAACAAAATATATATTGTAAATACACAGACTAAATACACAGAGCAGGGTCATAATGGGACCTTGCTCTAAATTTATGCAAAAAACTCGTTGTAACCATTGACATTACATCAAAAACAGGTATAATAATGGTTGTAACAATAAACATTACAACAATAAACATTACAACAAGTAAGTGGGTGGGGCGAACGCTTACTTGCCAATATCTTTAGTGGAGGTAAGAGAATGAATAATTTTAGTAAGGTAAATGTATCAGGTAATGACAGAACGGAACTTCATGACCCACTTTCTTTGACGGGAGCTGAAATCAGTATTAACAATTTACCAGCAGGAACAGGAGTACCATATGTTCATACGCATAAACAAAATGAAGAAATTTATGTTGTTTTTAGCGGTAAGGGAAAAGCAATAATCGATGGTGAGACAGTTGCATTATCTGAAGGGGATTGGATTCGAATTGCCCCGACAGTTAAAAGACAGTTTTTTGCAGCAGATGATTCTTCTATTCGTTATGCCTGTATTCAAGTAAAAGAAAACGCTCTCGAAGGATATACCTATACAGATGGAATCATTGTAGAGTAGAG
>CAZWNX010000124.1:3277-5158 GCA_964635395.1 uncultured Lachnospiraceae bacterium | reverse complement strand
AGAAAGGCAATAAAATATGGAAATAATAATATTTAAAAGGATTGTAGTGTATAAAAATCCTGACCTAGATTTCCCCATGGAAATAGCTAATCGAAGATTGTTTTGATAAGATAATAGTTGATAAATGAATAGGTAGAAGAACAGAAATCCCCAGGCAAATAGGGTGGCAATTGCGGGAATGGTTTCGTTTTGATTGACCACAAATATTGAGAGAATTGCAGTGACTATTTCACCAATAATAAATCCTGCAAGGATAAAGAAGAATCCTGTCAAAAATCCATTCTTTCGAATTGTAAAGAGATCTTTTATAAATAAATTTGCAAATAAACTCATGATAATCACCTCCTATGATTTCCTAAAACTTGCATTCAATTTTCAAGACTTGCTTTTTCATAAAGAGAAAGCCAAGGCAGAAAAACAATAAACTGAATATAAATAAACCTAAAACAAATGGAATTTTGAATAAGAATTCAACTCCAAATAGGATGGAGCATACGACAATAACTCCGATGATTAGAATAAAGAGCAAAGTGGCAATAATGAGTGTAGACTTGATATCCAACTGGATAAATAAAGCTAATAGAAGCTGCCCAATTCCAGACATTAGCGCTAGCATTGAAAATTCTATGAAGAGGATTGTAAGCCCATAGGGCTTTAAGTCTACTGGTAGCAGGAACATGGCAATAATCGTCGTAAGACTAAATTGAAGAATGGTAATAAAATATACAATTTGCATGCTCCAAAAGGCAGATTTGCGAGTTGCACCAAAGGAAACACAAGTTGGAATGTGGTTTTTGTAAATACTGATTGGAATAAGCAGCTGATAGATGCATGATACAGTCAATGCATATGTCAAGATATTACTCCACTTAAACGAGACAGGACCCATTATAAACATAACCAGAGCATAGAAAACAATCATAAAAATCTGTACCATGGAATGAGACTCGCCGATAATAACTCCATATTTGATGGATTGAAAGAATTTTTTCTGATTCATAAAATCCTCCTACTAGTATTCGCATAATGCGACAAAGAGATCTTGGAGATTCAATGGGGTAACGGTAAGTTCTTCGCGTAGCTTGAGTGGTTCAATACTTTGGTACTCTTCTAACAAAACAGTAATACTTTTACTGCGCCCATTCAGTGTTGTAGAATGAATTTTGTAAGAATTAGTCAACTGATCAATTACATCTGTTCTACCAGAAATCTGATAGGCTCTAGCGCATAAAGAATCTGCGTTTTCTTTCAGAAGACACTCACCCTTTTTGAGAATGATCACTTCCTCAAATACGTCAGCAGCTTCTTCAATTATATGTGTTGAAATAATAAAAGTACGCTTGCTTTCTTGGTACTCCTCTAATAATAAGTGGTAGAAATGTTTTCTAGATACTATGTCGAGGCCTGCAACAGGCTCGTCTAAGAACGTGTATTCGCACTTGCTTGCAAGGGCGATGATGATTGTAACCATGGACATCATCCCTTTGGAGAGTTTGCTGATGCGTGCTTTCTCCTCTAACTCAAACCGCTCAAGTAGTTCCTTGGCCATGGCTGAGTCCCAGTTTGGGTAGTAAATTTTCGCAATTCGAAAAAGCTCTTTTATTTTGTAATTAGCGACACTGCTTGTTTGGGAGATTTCTCTTGAAAAGCATATTTGATTCAAAGCAACTTGGTTCTCCCATATAGGAGCATTACCAAGCGTTATTTCGCCACTGCTTGAAGAGCTTTGCCCACTCATAAGTGAAAGAAGAGTTGTTTTACCAGCTCCGTTTCTACCAATCAGTCCATATATTTTATTTGGTTCAAGTGTTAGATTGATACTACGTAGAGCTTCTTTTTCTTTAAAGTTTTTGGATACGTTTTTGCATTCTATTGTATTCA
>CAZWNX010000124.1:0-3177 GCA_964635395.1 uncultured Lachnospiraceae bacterium | reverse complement strand
AGAGCTTCTTTTTCTTTAAAGTTTTTGGATACGTTTTTGCATTCTATTGTATTCATGTTGTCCTCCTCTATTTTAAATTACACGGGATAGTTCATTGCTTTTTGGAATCTGTAGTTTGCAAGATAAGAAGCTGCATCGCGTGGTAGATTTCATCAATTCCGATTCCGAGTCGAGTTGCTTCCGATAAAAGAATGGTTAGATGTGTATCGAAAAATTCCTGTTTTCTTCGTTTTGTTATAACATCTTTTGCGCCGGTGGAAACGAACATACCGATTCCGCGTTTTTTATAGAGAATCCCCTGTTCGACTAATATATTAATCCCCTTAATGGCTGTTGCAGGATTGATAATGTAGTGTTTCACAAGTTCGTTAATACTCGGTGCCCGTTCTTCTTCGAGAATAATATCATTCAAAATGTCATTTTCAATATGATCGCTAATCTGTTTATAAAGAGATTTTTCATTATTATTGATTTGACTCATACATCCTCCTTTGGTTATATGGTGTACTACTTATGCATATAACCATAATACGAAAAAATGTAATTGTCAATATTAAATAGATAGAAATAGATTTTTTTATATAGTTATGCTATGATATTTTTGGTTTATAGAAAGATGAGGAAGTGTTTATGAAAAAAATAGTAGCAGTAATACCGGCTAGGAGCGGGTCGAAAAGTGTAGTGCACAAAAATATAAGAGTGATAGATGGTAAGCCAATGCTGGCGCATTCCATCGAACACGCAAAAGCTTCAAAGTATATTAATCGAATTATCGTATCCACAGATAGTGAAGAGTATGCAGAGATTGCGAGACGTTTTGGAGCTGAGACACCATTTATTAGACCGGAAGAAATATCAAGAGATGAATCGCTAGATATCGAAGTGTTTGAACACTTGCTTGAGTTTCTAAAGGGTGAAGGGTATGAACCGGATATATTGGTACAACTAAGACCGACCTATCCATATAGAAATGTAGAAGATATTGACCGAATGATCGAAATGATGATGGAAGATGAGAATGCCGATTCTGTTAGAAGTGTTATGGAGAATGATGTGGTTCCCCATAAAATGTGGTATATGGGCGATGATGGTGAAATGAAACCCCTGCTAAATGATATTGAAGAGGCATATAATATGCCAAGGCAGAAACTTCCAAAAACATATTATCAGAATGGAAATATAGACGTTTTAAAACCAACAAATATTACAAAATACCATTCCATGACTGGGAATAACATCAAAGGGTATGTTATGAAAGGTATACTTGATATTGATACGGAGCAAGACTATAAAAGAGTGAACGATTATATGAAAATTGTGAGCGGCAATAAGATCTTTGTGTTTGATATTGATGGGGTAATTGCAACGCTTCGAGAGGGTTTAGATTATGATCAGGCTGGGCCAAATGACAAGATGATTCGAATTGTAAATAAGTTATATGATTTGGGCAATAGAATTGTTCTGTTTACTGCAAGAGGTTATGTTACCAAAATCGATTGGAGAGCGGTAACTGAAAAGCAAATGAATGCATGGGGTGTCAAATATCATGAATTACACATGGGAAAGCCAAATGCAGATTATTATGTAGATGATAAATTTTTGGACATGGAATTTTTATACCGTGAATTTGGAGATGAGTAGCCTGAAAAAATAAAATGAAAAAAATGCAAACAAAAAGTCCTGCTTTTTCAAATGAAAATTTGAAGATGCAGGACTTTTAGCAGTAACCATTAAACATCATGCCGCTATAGGCGCTTGTAATATAAGGTGCACAGTAGTTTTTTCCAGGATTCTTGTAGGCGACAATTTTTTTGTCGACATAATTCATTGGATTAAGTGAAATGTCGTCAGCTTTTCGTAGCGTAGAACTAGCAAAATCATTTAGGATAGAAATGGTTTCCTTAACCTGGCCTGATTGGAATAATTGATTAATCAGTGCGTTGTTCAAAGTCAATTGTCCGTTAGGTGCAACGTCGATTCCAACACTGGAGAGTTGGTTTTGATGAAAAGAGGATAAGCGTTCCATCTCGTATAGAAGTTGGTTTGCATTTGAGTTGTTTTCGGTAGTACGATTTGCTTTTGTCAGAAAATCGTTATAACTATCAATAAAAGTGGTTATGTTATCCTTTATATTGCTGATATCATCTTTAACACCGATGGTTGAAGTTGCATCTTCAGAATGCGCATTCTTAAGTGTTATCTCGTACAATTTTTCTACAGTGAATTGATTTGACATTGTACTTTTATCAACACCATTAATGGAGAATAAAGAATTTTGAGGCGTGCTTGCTACTTGATCTAAACCAAAGTAAGATACGCTACCTGAAGTCTTACTTGTCCGGTCATCCGTAATCTGAAAATGAAGTGGTTTATCATCCGTAGTTCCTGTTTGGTTTGAAGAAATTTTGAGGGCTGATTTCCCAAGGTCATCCGAAATGCTAGATACTGATAAGCCAATATCCGATTGGGCGATGAGTCTTGACAAACGATCTTGAACGCTCTTATTTGTATCATCTGGATGGATTTGGAATTGAAATTCATAATTTAAACCACTTACATTTAAATCGAAAGAGTAGGTATCGGGCTCTAAACGAACGAGTTCCGATTCTGGAAGTAGATGACCTACGTTAACTTGGTTAGAAGCAAGTTGCTCTATGTTAATTTCGAAAGATGGAATATCGGAGTTTTCTGAAATGTTCCCAATGAATTTGGCACTTACGATTTCGTCGTCAGAGGAATAGGCCATTTTCTTGGTAAGGTATTGGTTGTCGTCAGTCGTGCACAAATCAGAAACCTTATTCTTATAGACTAAGGCGTTCTCTTTGAGTGAAACGGCATAATTTCTTGTCTCGCTTGTATTCTTAATTAGATAAAGAGGGGATTCTTTGTTGATATTGACAATAGAATTATAAACACTTCGAAGTTCGCTCTTTTTGTGAGCGGTTTTTGAAGTGCTATTATTTGCCTTGGATGTTGAAAGATAATGGTTATAAGCTGTGTTGATTGCTGCAAAATTAACTGCCATAATGCCCCTCCTTTCTTCCGTGAAATGAGTGCGTTTACAAATGACGAATCCTTGTCATTGAAAAGGGCACAAAAAACCTATTTTGTTAACTTGATTTTACTACTTGTACTTGACAAAAGCAATACATTCCGTTAAAATTTAAACGATAAATC
>CAZWNX010000123.1:0-5166 GCA_964635395.1 uncultured Lachnospiraceae bacterium | reverse complement strand
TGAAAGAACAAGGGGTAGATAGAGTTCTAATTTGTGGAATCGATGAGGGAGGATGTGTATCAGCAACTGCCTGGGAGGCAAATAAGTTTGGGTTCAAGGTTGAAGTCGTGTCAGAATGTGTAGATACGGTATTTAAGCGAAGAACAATGAACTATCGGAAGAAGCTTCAAGGAGCCGGAGTACACTATCGCTAGATGAGAGAGATGTCTGTTAAGCAGGCATCTCTTTAGTTTTTTTTTATAATTTCTTTACATAAAACGTGTTGACAGGATTTTTCACTAGTGTTATCTTAGTTTAAGAAAGAGTTAGCACTCAACAACAAAGAGTGCTAATAACAACAAATCAGCTAGCAATTGTGGATAAGGATGTGAGTCATTGCAACTTGATGAAAGAAAATTAAAGATTCTAAAGGCAATTATTCGTAATTATTTAGAAACAGGGGAACCTGTTGGTAGTCGAACAATTTCTAAGTTCAGTGATTTGAATCTTAGCTCAGCAACCATTCGTAATGAAATGGCAGATCTAGAGGAACAGGGATTTATTGTTCAACCACATACATCTGCTGGAAGAATTCCATCGGATAAAGGGTATCGGCTCTATGTTGACAATATGTTAAAAGAGCAGGAGCGTGAGGTTTCGGAGCTGAAGGAACTTTTATTAGAAAAAGAGCAAAAAATGGATCACTTGCTAAAGCAAGTTGCCAAAGTACTTGCTTTAAACACGAATTATACAACGTTAATATCAACCCCACAGTACTGCAAGAATAAGCTGAAATTTATCCAGTTATCTAGAGTGGATAAACATCAATTAGTAGCAGTCATTGTTGTGGAAGGAAACATCATTAAGAATAATATTTTAGATGTTTCGGATGAGCTTGACGATGAAACATTGCTAAAACTCAATATTTTGTTGAATACACATCTAAATGGTTTAACGCTAGATCAAATCAATTTGTCGATGATTGCAGAACTTAAACGACAGGCAGGCATCCATAGAGACATCGTGAACGATGTGATTGATGCGGTTGCAATGGCAATTAATGCAGATGAAGATTTAGAAATATATACCTCGGGCACAAATAATATATTTAAATATCCAGAACTTAGCGACCAAGCCAAAGCAAGTGGAATCATCAGTACCCTTGAAGAAAAGAATTTGCTAACAACACTTGTAAAAGAAACGTTATATGATTCTGAACATAGTAAAGAAATTCAGGTTTACATCGGAGATGAGAATCAAATTGAAGGTATGAGAGATTGTAGTGTTGTAACTGCGACCTACGAATTAGAAGAGGGAATGAAGGGAACCATCGGAATTGTTGGACCCAAAAGAATGGATTATGAAAAAGTGGTTGGAACATTAAAAACAATGATGAGTCAATTAGATTCTTTGTATAAGAAAAAAGAATAAGAGTATGTTGAAAGAGAAAGGAAGGGCTATGCAAGAAATGGAAAAGGATCTTGAACAGCAGGTGGAAACACAGAACGATCAAGACACTAAGGACACGGAAAATGTTAATCAGAAACAGGAAATACCAAATCCAGTAGAAACAAAAGAGGATAAGAAACTGGCAAAAAAGAAAGAAAAAGAAGACAAAAAGAAAGACAAGTCAAAAGAGCAAATTGAAGAGTTAGAAGACAAACTGAAACGTCAAATGGCAGAATTTGAAAACTTTCGTAAGAGAAGTGAAAAAGAGAAAACGATGATGTTTGATATGGGAGCAAAGAGTGTTATTGAGAAGATGCTTCCAGTGGTAGATAATTTTGAACGAGGAATTGCAGCAATTCCAGAACAAGATCAAAACTCAGTATTTGCAGATGGAATGAGGATGATTTATAAGCAACTCATGTCAGAGTTAGAAACAATTGGAGTATTACCAATCGATGCAGCTGGAAAACCATTTGATCCGCTATTACATCATGCGGTTTCGCAAGTGGATAGTGATGAGTTAGAGAGTGGAAGTGTTTTCCAAGAATTACAAAAGGGATATACCTACAGGGATGGTGTGGTTAGATATAGCATGGTATCTGTAGTATCATAAACAATCAGGAAGTTTAAAACTTAGGAGGAAACAAATATGGGTAAGATTATTGGAATCGATTTAGGAACAACAAATAGCTGTGTAGCTGTTATGGAAGGTGGAAAACCAACGGTTATTTCAAATGCAGAAGGAGCAAGAACAACACCATCTGTTGTTGCATTTACAAAGACAGGAGAGCGTTTGGTAGGTGAACCTGCTAAAAGACAGGCAGTAACCAATGCTGACAAAACAATTTCATCGATTAAACGAGAGATGGGAACTGATCACAAGAATACAATTGATGACAAGAAATACTCTCCACAAGAAATTTCTGCTATGATTTTGCAGAAGTTGAAAGCGGATGCAGAAAGTTATCTTGGAGAAAAAGTGACTGAAGCGGTTATTACGGTACCGGCATATTTTAACGATGCACAACGTCAGGCAACCAAAGATGCAGGTAAAATTGCTGGTTTAGATGTTAAACGTATTATCAATGAGCCAACGGCTGCTGCACTTGCATATGGACTTGATAATGAACATGAACAAAAAATCATGGTATATGACCTTGGTGGTGGAACGTTTGACGTTTCCATTATCGAAATTGGCGACGGCGTTATTGAAGTGCTTTCAACAGCAGGAGATAACCGTCTTGGTGGAGATGATTTTGACCAAAAAATCACAGATTATATGTTGTCAGAATTCAAAAAAGCAGAAGGCGTTGATTTATCAAATGACAAAATGGCACTTCAAAGATTAAAAGAAGCAGCTGAAAAAGCTAAAAAGGAACTTTCATCTGCAACAACGACAAATATTAATCTTCCATTTATTACAGCTACAGCAGAAGGACCAAAACATTTTGATATGAACCTTACACGTGCAAAGTTTGATGAACTCACACATGATTTAGTTGAGCGTACAGCGGGACCAGTTACTACAGCATTAAAGGATGCAGGAATTTCTGCTTCTGAATTAGGTAAAGTATTACTTGTAGGTGGATCAACTCGTATCCCAGCAGTACAGGATAAAGTTCAAAAACTTACAAATCAGGAACCAAGCAAAGCATTGAATCCAGATGAGTGTGTTGCACTGGGAGCGTCGATTCAAGGTGGAAAACTTGCGGGAGACGCAGGAGCAGGCGAAATTCTATTACTAGACGTAACCCCACTATCATTATCAATCGAAACAATGGGTGGCGTTGCTACTCGCCTAATCGAAAGAAATACAACGATTCCTACTAAAAAGAGCCAGGTATTCTCTACAGCAGCAGACAATCAGAGTGCCGTAGATATTAATGTAGTACAAGGTGAGCGTCAATTTGCAAAAGACAATAAATCATTAGGACAATTTAGATTAGATGGAATTGCACCAGCACCAAGAGGAATTCCACAAATTGAAGTTACATTTGATATTGATGCAAACGGTATTGTAAATGTATCTGCAAAAGATTTGGGAACAGGAAAATCTCAACATATTACAATTACTGCTGGTTCTAACATGTCAGATTCAGATATCGATAAAGCGGTAAGAGAAGCTTCTGAGTATGAAGCACAGGATAAGAAGAGAAAAGATGCAATTGATGCAAGAAATGAAGCTGATTCATTTGCTTTCCAAACAGAAAAAGCATTACAAGAAGTTGGAGATAAATTATCAGATAGCGAAAAAGCTCCAGTGCAAGCTGATTTAGCAGAACTCAAAGCAGTTCTTGATCAAACGAAAGATGTTGAAATGAGTGATGATCAAGTTGATAAAATTAAAACATTAAAAGAAAAACTAACCAATAGTGCACAGGCATTATTTACAAAAATGTACGAACAAGCTCAGGCTCAAGGCGCAGCCCCAGATATGAATGCAGGACCAGATATGAGTTCACAATCTGCTGCAGATGATGTTGTAGATGGAGATTACAAAGAAATATAGAATCATCAAATTGTTTTAGGGGGAACGAATAGTACCCCCTATACATCATTGAAAGGTAGAGATTTATGGCAGAACAAAAAAGAGACTACTATGAGGTCCTAGGTGTTGATAAGAATGCGGATGATGCTGCAATTAAAAAAGCATATAGGGGACTGGCTAAAAAATATCACCCAGATATGAATCCAGGAGATGCAAATGCAGAAAAGATGTTTAAGGAAGCTTCCGAAGCGTATGCAATTTTAAGTGATCCAGAGAAAAAACGTCAATATGATCAGTTCGGACATTCGGCATTTGAGGGCGGCGCTGGTGGATACGGCGGATTTGACTTTAATAGCGCGGATTTTGGCGATATCTTCGGCGATATTTTTGGCGATTTGTTTGGTGGCGGAAGATCCAGAAGAGCTAGTAATGGACCAATGAAAGGTGCAAACCTTCGTACAAGCGTGCGTGTTACATTTGAAGAAGCTGTTTTTGGCGTAGAAAAAGAAATTGAGTTAACGTTGAAAGACACTTGTGCAACCTGCAAAGGGACAGGAGCAAAGCCGGGAACCTCTAAAGACACTTGCTCAAAGTGTGGTGGTAAGGGACAAGTTGTATTTACACAGCAATCTTTTTTTGGAACCGTACGTAATGTTCAAACATGTCCTGATTGTAGTGGGACTGGTAAGATTATTAAAGAAAAGTGTCCAGATTGTAGCGGAACTGGATTCATTTCAAGTCGTAAGAAAATTCAAGTGTCTATTCCAGCCGGAATTGATAATGGACAGAGTATTCGCATCAGAGACAAGGGTGAACCGGGAACGAATGGTGGACCACGCGGGGATTTATTGGTTGAAGTTGTTGTGCAACGACATCCGATTTTCCAACGTCAGGATTATAACATTTTTTCAACCGTTCCAATTTCTTTTGCAGTGGCAACCATTGGTTCTGACATCATAATTGAGACAGTGGATGGCAAGGTGATTTATAATGTGAAAGCAGGGACACAGACGGATACCAAGGTTCGATTAAAGGGGAAAGGTGTTCCAACGCTTCGTAATAAAGACGTTCGTGGAGATCATTATGTAACACTCGTTGTCCAAGTGCCGGATAAATTATCCCACGAAGCCAAAGAGTTATTGCGTAAATTTGATAAGGAAGCTGGAAATTCATTGGAAGCTACAAAGAATATAGACCCAGATCCTGACGGATCAGGAAAAGATAAAAAGAAAAAAGGTTTTTTTAAATAA
>CAZWNX010000122.1:0-5230 GCA_964635395.1 uncultured Lachnospiraceae bacterium | reverse complement strand
GGAATTTTCTGTTATTCAAAAGAAGCGCAAGAGTTATTGCATGAATGCATTCACAAAGGTGAAACAGATGGAATTGGAGAGTCCATGTGGGAGAGCAGTAATCATTTGATTAAGTTTATTCCAAATTGTGATTTTTCAGATCCATCCTACCATGTTCCACATTTTTACGAGTTATTTGCACTTTGGACATTGGAAGAAGATAGAGAGTTTTTCGTAAAAGCGGCAAGCGCTAGTAGAGCGTATCTTAAAACTGCTTGTCATGAAGTGACGGGACTCAATGCAGAGTATGCAGAGTATGATGGAGATCCACTTAGAAAGACGCCAGAACGACCTGATTGGATGTTTATTGATCGACATGATTGGTTTTACAGTGATTCCTATCGCTTAGCAGCCAACATTGGTTTAGATTATGAATGGTTTGCAAAAGATGAATGGGAATGTGAATGTGCAGAAAAGATCCAAAATTTCTTTTATGATAATTTAGAAACAAATGATTATGATACCTATGAAATTAATGGAACAAAATTAGGACAAAAAGCATTGCATCCAATCGGTTTGCTGGCAACCAATGCGCAAGCATCATTAGCCGCCAAACATAACCGCAAGATGGAGTATGTTAAGACGTTTTATAATACACCTCTTAGAGAGGGTGAACGTCGTTATTATGATAATTGTTTGTACTTTTTTGCGTTCTTAGCTTTAAGTGGTTCCTATAGAATATGGAAGTAGAATGAACGGAGAATACTATGTTTGATATGTTTAAGTATGATAGTCCATTAATGCAGTTTTTATCTAAAGTTGCTGATTTACTTTGGCTCAATATATTGTTTATTCTTTGCTCGATTCCGATTATTACCATTGGTGCAAGTACAACAGCAATGTATTATGTTTCTTTGAAATTGATTAAGGATTCTGAAGGAAATATTACGTCTCAATTCTTTCGGTCATTTCGACAAAATTTCAAACAAACAACCCTTATTTGGTCAGGTATGTTAGGTGTAATCGGTCTTTTGGTCGCTGACATTTACATTTTCGTAAAAGCAGATGGAGAGTATCAGTTGATCTTCAAAATGATTTTATTGATAATGGGATTGTTATTTATAATGATAGCATTTCATATTTTTCCGCTTCTGTCAAAATTTGAAAATGATACAAAGAATGCTTTGAAGAACGCAGTCGTAATTGCACTGACCAATATTCCAAAAACAGCATTAATGATCGTGTTCACATTGGCACCAGTGTTCTATATCATAAATCATTTAAAACTTGTTCCTCTATTATTCTTATTAGGATTTTCACTACCGGCATTTGTCAATTCGATCTGGTTAAACAAGATTTATAAAAAGATTGAAGAAAGTTATGGCTTTGTGAAAGCGCAAGAAGAAAATTAATCATTTGATTCAAAAAAATCCACAATCCTGAATTTAGGATTGTGGATTTTTTTGAACCAGTTTTTTAATCGCTTCAAAACTATCTTTGCTAATGACATGCTCCATTTTACATGCATCATTTGATGCAATCTCACTAGGAACGCCCAAATCCTTTAACCAGTTTGATAATAATTCATGTCGTTCATAAATCATTTCGGCAATGGACTTTCCAGATTTGGTCAAATAGATAAATCCAGTGTCATCCATTGTAATATATCCGTTTTCACGAAGGTGCTTCATTGCAACACTAATACTGGATTTTTTGAAACCTAGCTCATTTGCAACATCAACGGATCGAACAACAGGTAATGTTTTGCTAAGTTGCAAAATGGTTTCAAGATAATTTTCGGCTGATTCATTAATATGCACCATGGAATTAAGCTCCTTTGTCTGTCATTAAAGTTACTATCTTAAATCAATAGTATATCACAATCGAAATAAATAGAGAATGGTTATTGACAACTAACAAGAGTTAGAATATACTAATCTTAATCCAAATGATAATCATTATCAAATAAAAATGATTATTGTGAGAGAAATAAATTGTGAAGGGGTGATAATATGCCATTATCAATGACAAAGTGTGGAGAATCAAATACTATTATTAAGGTTGGTGGAAAAGAGGAAACACGTCGTTTTTTAGAAAACCTAGGTTTTGTAACAGGTGGAATAGTAACAATCATATCAGAACGAAATGGCAATCTCATTGTAAACGTGAAGGATTCTAGAGTTGCAATTGGAAAAGAGTTAGCAAATAAAATCATTGTCTAAAATAGAAGGGTATGGAGAAGTGTATGAAAACGTTGAAAGATCTATCTGCAAAAGAATCCGTAACAGTTGTCAAAATAACTGGAGAGGGTCCAGTTAAAAGACGAATAATGGATATGGGAATCACAAAAGGAGTAGAACTATATGTGCGTAAAGTAGCTCCTCTTGGTGACCCCATAGAAGTTACCGTGAGGGGCTATGAATTATCGATTCGAAAAGCAGATGCTCAAATGATTGAAGTAAAGTAACTAAAGTGGCAAACGGAAACGGAGACGATTATGGAAATAAAAATTGCATTAGCAGGAAATCCAAATAGTGGAAAAACAACATTATTTAACCATTTGACTGGGTCAAATCAGTTTGTTGGTAATTGGCCAGGAGTAACGGTTGAAAAAAAAGAAGGAAAATTAAAGAAATCATTCTATTCAAATGATGAACTAGAAGTAGCCGTCATCGATTTGCCAGGTATATATTCCTTATCTCCGTATACACTTGAAGAAGTAGTAACTAGAAATTATTTATTAACGGAAAGGCCGGATGCAATTATAAATATAGTGGATGGAACCAATATAGAGCGGAATTTGTATTTATCAACTCAGATTTTTGAATTGGGCATTCCGGTAATCATCGCAATCAATATGATGGATTTGGTTGAAAAAAGTGGTAATAAGATTGATATAGTAAAACTTGAAGCTATGTTGGGGTATCCAATTTTTGAAATATCGGCGTTGAAAGGGACTGGAATAAAGGAGGTTTGTGGGCGAGCGATTGAAATTGCAAATAAAGAAAAGAATCAAGAGGACAAACTAGTTTTTTCATCGGAACTTGAAAAGCTTATTAGTGAAGTAAAAAATAAAATTCAAGAAGATATCCCGGAAAATCAAAAGAGGTTTTACGCAATTAAAATTCTGGAGAAAGACGAAAAAATAGTTGCATCTATGAAAAGCGCACCTCAAATTGAGAATGAAATTAAAAAACTTGAAGAACTATATGATGATGATAGCGAGAGTATTATTACGAATGAAAGATATCTGTATTTGTCGCAGATTGTAAGTAAGTGTTTGAAAAAAAATCCGAATAGTTCATTGACCACATCGGACAAAATTGATTCGATTTTAACAAATCGTATATTTGCATTACCAATCTTTGCATTTATTATGTTTTTGGTATATTTTATTTCGGTATCAACAGTAGGGGCTTGGGTTACGGATTTTACAAACGATGGATTATTTGGAGAGGGATTTAGTATATTCTCGATCCAGTTTCCAAGTATTCCCGGAATACTAGAAGCCATACTTGAATCAATCCATACAGCGGATTGGTTAAAATCCCTAATTGTGGATGGGATTGTTGGTGGAGTCGGCGCAGTACTTGGATTTGTTCCACAGATGATGGTACTTTTTTTTCTATTAGCATTCCTAGAGGCTTGCGGTTATATGGCTAGGGTTGCATTTATTATGGATCGGATCTTTCGCCGATTTGGACTATCTGGAAAGTCCTTTATTCCGATGTTAATTGGAAGTGGGTGTAGTGTTCCAGGGATTATGGCTTCAAGAACAATTGAGAATGATAAAGACCGGAAAATGACCATTATTACCACATCTTTTGTTCCATGTGGAGCCAAATTACCAATTATTGCATTAATTGCAGGAGCGCTTTTTGATGGAGCGTGGTGGGTTGCACCAAGTAGCTATTTTGTCGGTATTACAGCAGTTCTCTTATCGGGCATTATACTCAAAAAAACAAAACTCTTTTCGCAAGAGCCGGCACCATTTGTTATGGAATTACCGACTTATCATATGCCTACCATTCAAAATCTTTTCAGAAGTATGTGGGAAAGAGGGTGGTCATTTATTAAGAAAGCAGGTACAATTATCTTATTATCGACCATTGTACTATGGTTCTTAATGCGGTTTGGCTGGATTGATGGAAGTTTTAGGATGTTAGGTGAGACCGAACTTGGAAATAGTATATTGGCTTTTGTAGGAAGTATCATTGCTCCAATTTTTGCACCGTTAGGGTGGGGAGATTGGAAGATGGCAGTCGCTGCACTTACAGGGCTAATTGCCAAAGAAAATGTAGTGGGAACCTTTGGGGTGTTGTATGGAATGGCAGAAGTATCCGAGGATGGATCTCAAATATGGGGGTCTTTATCAGAATCGTTGACGAGTATAGGCGCGTATTCATTCTTAGTATTCAATTTACTCTGTGCACCGTGCTTTGCAGCAATGGGGGCAATTAGACGAGAAATGAATAATGGAAAATGGTTTGCATTTGCAATTGTATATCAAACTGTTTTGGCATACTTTGTCTCATTGAGTATTTACCAGATTGGAAATTTAATTGTAAATGGAACATTTGGGTTTGGAACAGTTGTGGCAATGATTTGTATAATCGGTCTCATTGTATTTTTAGTGATTCCAAAATATGGGCAACATAGAACTAGAAAGTAAAGGTGATGATATGGGAACTGCAATTGTTTTAATTGTCATAGTTGCGATCGTAGTAGGAATTGTAAAGGGAATGATAAAAGAACATAAAAATGGAAAATCAATTCACTGTGGAGGAAGCTGTAATCATTGTGGTGGAAGTTGTCATTTGAAGAAAGACAATTAAGATATTGACAAAGTGGTCTAAAGATTATAGACTAAAGTGGTCTAGCAAGTTTAGACCACTTATTTTTTTGGAGGATATTCATGAAATATTATAAATTAACAGATAGTGAGCTTAAATTTACAGAGCTTGTATGGGAACATCAGCCAATTACTTCAGGCGAACTCGTAAAACTTTGTGAGAGAGCATTTTTGTGGAAAAAATCTACAACCTACACCGTGCTCAAAAAATTATGTGAAAATAATATATTACAGAATGAAAATGCAGTTGTTACAGCAAGATTAACAAAAGAAAATTATTTCGCAAATCAAACAACTCGTTTTGTAGAAGATACTTTTGGAGGATCCTTACCAAAGTTTTTAACAGCATTTATTGGAAACAACAAATTGACGAAGAAAGAAGCAGAAGAGTTAAAAAAA
>CAZWNX010000121.1:0-5307 GCA_964635395.1 uncultured Lachnospiraceae bacterium | reverse complement strand
CCACATTCCCACTTAGAAATCGTCTTATCACTAATCCCAATCTTTTCAGCAAGTTCTCTTTGTGTCGCTCCCGATTGCTTTCTCATTTCAGAAATAAATTTACCAATTTTTGTTTGATCCATCTGTATTCTCCAAATCGTTTATAGTATTGTATTTGCATGCACTTTACATTTTCATTGTACTTATCATTCCAACTATTATGCAACCTAAATTCCGTAGAATCCACTCTATTTATTGGAGAATCAACTCTCTGATAACTGCCGAATTCAATCAACTGCTAAATCGACTAATCAAACCACTAATTTGTTCTTCTCGTTTGACATTAGACCAATTTATGATATCGCTCCTAACCACACTTCCATTCTTGTTATAAACTAACTTTGATATTTGCTTCACCGCGCGGTTACCACCCATCCATGGTTTGGCAAAATGCTGGGTGACAAAACAGGATATCTTCTTATTTTCCAAACTTGGTTGATTCAAAAGATAGGTCTTCATAATTGGATTGAGTGAAAATGCGTTCACTGGAGCGCCTAAAATAATCTCATCATATTGAGATAAATCAGGGCTATTCGACAATTGTACAGGTACTCTATTATTTGGATCTTCATTGACTGCTCTAATTCTTTCAAGATGAACTTCATGTCCCTTTTTTTCAAGTTCAACCTTCAATCTCTCTCCCACTGATAACGTATTTCCTGAATACGAATAAAGAATAATCCCAATGTTCATACACTAATTCCCTCCTAACGATTCATTTGTTCGTTCCACACTCATTTCTTTATACGATATTGCTTTTCCACCCACTCGAACACCATGAATCTTCTTATCATGCACGTTCAGGCATACAACAATTTCTGATGGCTTGTTCATTGAATAGCCCTGTTCAATCATCATGTGTGCTGCTTCTTTGGGTCCTATTCCCTCATATTCATACAAATAACTGGCGAGCGCTCCATTGGAAGTACCCGTTGCAGACTCTTCTTGGATTCCATAGAGTGGGGCAAAATTCCTAGTATATGCACATGCTTTCCCAATTGTCTCGCGCGTAAAAAGATGATACCCCACCACATCGTATTTTTGGCTAATTTCGATTATTTTATCAAAATTTGGGTTGATAGCATTTAATGTTTGAATATTTTTTATTGGTACGATAATATCCTTTATTCCCGTAGACACAATTTGAGTTGGCAATCCATTTACCAGATCACTTAACGAAATATTCAAAGAATCTGCTATTTCTTCAATCCTCACCATTTCAAGAAACTGTGGTGTGTTTTGTTCCATCATAATTGTATAATCTGCTTCTACTTCAACTTGTAAAATGCCAGCCTTTGTTTCCTGCGTATACTTGCCAGGTAAAATATACCCCTGCTTTGCCAATGTATGAAATGTAGCAATTGTTGCATGCCCACAAAGATCTACTTCTTCGTTTGGAGTGAAGAAGCGAACTTTAAAATCAGCCACCTTAGATTTGCTTACAAAAGCAGTTTCGCTATATCCTACAATTTTGGCAATTTCTTTCATTTCCTCTACCCGAATACCGTCTGCATCTAGAACTACCCCTGCCGGATTTCCTCCTTCACTCGTTTTCGCAAATGAGTTGACAACAAATACTTTTACTTTCACGCTTTATATCCTCCCAAAATCAAACGTAAAATTGCTCAAATTTTTCAATTTTCGTATAATGCAGCCATATCTTGTATTCTACGTTTCATCTGCATTCGTATAGGAAGTGGCTCTAAACACTCGCATCTATCCCCAAATCCCATGAGAATATTGTAGTAATAGTCGTTTTCAATAAATGGGAAACAAACTTTGTAGTGCTCTTTCCCATCTGGTATGAAATCTTCCTGTGTGCAATATTCAAGCACTCTCTCCGTGACCGACTTATGAATACGTATTACGATTCTTATTTGCATGGTTTCCAGTATATCAGCAAAATCCAACTGAGGTTTTTGATAGTCCCTTGGAGTAAACGTTTCTCTTTGCATCTGTAGATTCGATATACGTGATAATTTGAATAGGCGGTAATCATTCTTTTCAAGAGAATACCCATGTAAATACCAATGGTTACTTTTTAATACAAGCTGATATGGCTCGATTACTCGGTCGCTTTTACTTGCATGGCGATCTGTGTATTCAAAAGAAAGTAATTTGCTCTCTAGCAAAGCTTTTTTGATTGTTTCTAAATAGCGTTCTATGTTCCTATTGCCCATCCAAGGGCTTAAATCTACATGAATTTGATTTGCTTTTAATTCGATATCTTTGGCTTGCTCAGTTGGAATAAAACTTTTCACTTTTGCAAGAGCATTTAAAAGTTCATCCCCACGGATCATCGTTGAAAGATTCGAAAGTCCCATCAGTATAGCTGAAAGATCGGCAGTTGTAAAAACACTTTTTTCAACCTTATAGTTTGGCATAATTTCAAACCCACCGCCAACTCCTGATAAAGAACACACTGGAATTCCAGCCATGTTGATTGTGTCTATGTCTCGATAGATTGTTCGTGGCGAAACCTCAAACATATCCGCCAACTCCTGTGCTCCAATCCTATCTTTTTCAAGAAGTACCATAATAATGCTAACAAGTCTGTCAATTTTCAACGGACATCCGCCTTCCCATTTGTAAAATTTCTTTTTCTCATTGTAGATTGTTGCCATACTGTTGTCAATAATTGGATGCTACAATACGGTAACAACAAACAATTCTAATCAAAGAAACTGGAGGAATTTTATGCTTACAATCTATGTTTATGTTCTTGATACTTTAGCCGACTGGGAACTAGGCTTTGTTACTTCTGAGCTACATTCTGGTCGATTTTTCAAAAAAGATGCACCAGCTTTATCACTCAAAACCGTTAGCTATTCAAAAGAACCCATTCATACTATGGGCGGTATGATGATAGTACCCGATTGCTTAATTGAAGATATCCTTTTGAGTAAAACAAGTATGTTACTATTACCAGGTGCAGATACATGGAATGATCCAAAACATGGACCAATCCTAGAGAAAGCAGGTGCTTTTCTGTCTTTCGGGTCTAGTGTATGTGCGATCTGTGGCGCTACTTTAGCACTTGCTAATTATGGACTGTTAGATCATCACCACCATACTAGTAATGGTGTTGGATTTCTTGAGATGTTTTCTCACAAATACAAAGGACAAAGCAGTTATATTGACAAGCCCTGCGTCACGGACCAAAACCTTATTACAGCTAGTTCCACAGCTTCTCTGCCTTGGGCAAAAGAAATCATTAAATACTTAGATGTTTTTGAGTCAAGTACGCTCGAATCTTGGTATGATTATTTTACCACTGGTGATCCAAAACACTTCTTTGCTCTCATGCAATCCCTGCCCCCTAGAAATGAAGCATGATTTTCATCGCAAAAAACTGATGAAAAACAAAACACCTGCCTGTTTTTCATCAGTCTTCTTGAATTTCTAATCCTGTATAATAGTATATCGATTCCGTCCTGCCTTCTTTCCTTCGTATAGACCACGATCAGCTGCCGCTATGATCGCATTAATATCTTGAAGTGGATTATAAACGCATAAGCCTAAGGTTATCGTAATTGATCTTTGTATATCGGTAAAATAGTAATCCGCTATTGAATGGCAGATATGGTTGGCTTTTTCATGAATTTCTTCCAATTGATTTGATTTCAAAACAATGATAAATTCTTCTCCACCCCATCGCCCTACAAATCCATCTTCTCCTACTGCTTCCTTTAGTAATTGCGATACTTCAACTAAAATTTCATCCCCTTTTGCATGTCCATGCTAATCATTAACCTCTTTAAAGCGATCGAGATCTGCTATCCCAATATAGAAATCTATTTCATCCTTTACGAACGATTGAATGATTTCCAATGTTCGACGACGGTTTGGTAATTTTGTAAGATAATCTGTCTTCGATAATAAATCCGTTTCTTCCAAAGCCATTTGCAATTCATGCGTTCTCTCTTCAACGAGTAATTCTAGATTGCTGTTTACAAGTTTCAGTTCTTCTGTAATGGATGCATTTTGTTCTGATAATTGTTCCGCATGCGTAAATGCTTGCGAAAATCTTGCCGACAAGGTATATGCCTGCAATAGTGTGAAAACGGCAATACCCAATGGAATTAAAGATGGCGTATTTACTAATGTGATTTGATATATAAGGTCGTTGATAAATGTAAATCCCAAGAAAACAAATCCCATAAACATAATTAGTGCATACGGATATTTTCGAACTGCTCCAGTAATTAATCGAGTCATCGCGTAAATTAGCGATAATACTCCAAATACCGCAAATACTATCAAGCTATAATTCATCCATGTATATGGAACAAAAACAACAAAAATACTGCAACCAACACTAAGGATGAGCATGCCATAGTAATACCACCTAGCAAAAAGATCTTCAATACTATGGTATAAAAATCCGCAAAGAGATGCAAATCCTATAAAAACACAAATATATGCCATACGGCTAAATACCCAAAAACCAAGGTCTAAATTATTTGGTAAAAAACGTTCTCCCACTAAAAGTATTCGAAAAGAAAAGAGTAAACAAAATATACTAAAGAATAAAGGTGCCTTATTCTTTCTTCTCATAATGTACAGACCCAAATGATAAATCCCCATAATTAAAAGCATGCCAAACAAAAGAAAATCACTGCCCATTCCTATTTGAGCTTCTTTTGAAATGTTTGATGCCAAACCAAGTGTTGGCGCAACAATCGTCGCATCCGCAGCAGTGAAATCTGCAGTATGATATATAATTTCAATTTCATGTTTAACTGGATTGAAATACGTTGTTCTTTTATTATATTCAGCTTTACTTCCCTCTTTATTTACACCTGCGACACCAACTTTATCAGCGAGATTCCCATTTAGATAGAGCCGATAAGATGTCAAAATGATGTCCGTTCGTAAACCATAAATATTTGAATCTTATGGCAACTTAACGATGAGTCGCAAAGTACCATAAAATTTATTGGAAGAAAATGGTTTTTCATCCTTCAAACTTGCCGCTGTACAGGGAAGACTTAACTGTACTGGTTCAACAGATACTCCCTTGATAAAATCATCATGTGTTAGAAATTGATTATAATAAAAATCCCATTTCCCATTTAGTTGAATATTGCCCTGGTTCTCGAAAGAACACCTCGAAAGATCCAAGACACCATTGACTGGCTGTGGTGGATTTGTAAATGAAGGCGAATTCAAAAAAAGTAACGTGACTATTGATGTAAATAAAATCAAGAAAATACTTAAAAGAACTGTTAATTTTTTCTTCATAGGGACCGTCTCCACTTATTCAAA
>CAZWNX010000120.1:0-5416 GCA_964635395.1 uncultured Lachnospiraceae bacterium | reverse complement strand
TGACAGTTTGGACACTTAAGACGCCTTGTAACAATAAAGTGGGGACCCATTGTATAGGCTTTCAGAGAGGGAACAAAATGTTCACCACAATGTTTGCATTGATAATAGCCAATAGTACGATCACCTTGTACGGCAACATAAAATCCAGTTGCAAAAATAATTGTTGCAATAATAACAAGCAATATCTTAAAGGGTAAACTCATTACATTTGTATAGACACATACAACCATTATAAGTGTCAGAAAAGAAATGAGCGAAATGAGACCTGTAATCGATGTTGTTTGTATTTTTTTACGATTTTCTTCCTTTTCTTGAATAAATTGAACCATATTTTCCTCCGCCTTTACTTTATAATCTGTATCTGATAACCGTTCTCCTGAGAGCAAATCGTTTACACTGATGTCTAGTATTTCACATAGGGGCAATAGTGTTGAGACTTCTGGGAAACCATTTCCTGTTTCCCATTTTGAAATTGTTTTATCACTAATATTTAGTAATTGCGCAAGTTGCCTCTGTGTATAGTGTTTTTGTTTTCGCTCGTCAGATATAAATTTACCAATTTTTATTTGATCCATGTGTTCCTCCTTTCTGACTAAATTATGACTTATTGGAAGGTATTTTCACACCCACGTACCGTAGAATTTGAGGTTTTTTTGATATTCCACGCTCCGAAGAGAGCGAAGAAGAGAAAATTTGGTTTACAAAATATATAATACAAGAATAAACTAATTGTAACAGGAAATTAGCAACTATATGAAGTGATTTTATTATTTTTAGGAACTAAAATGTTGTGTATAAAGAAATTTAATTTGACACTTTAGACCAGGCGGTCTACAATGAAGGTATAACAATAGACCATCTAGTCTAAAGGAGGATATCCTTATGAAAATAATTATGTTGTGTTTGGGAACAAGGGGAGATGTGCAACCCTACGTGGCAATTGGGCAGACTGCTTTGAAGATGGGACATGAAGTGACAATTTGTACTGGAAAATCATTTCAAACACTTGTTGAAGAAAATCATTTACACTTTATTGAGTGTTCACTAGATCTAATGGCTATTTTACAGACAAAAGAAGGCAAGATGATTTTTGAAGAGGGCATGAAACATCCCGTTCAGGCGATGAAATATGTGAAAGAGACGTTAAATCCACTCTTTCGAAAAGCAATGTCACAGTATTATGTCGCATGTCAAAATCAAGATATAATCATCTATCACCCTAAGGCATTAGGTGCAGTGGATATTGCTGAAAAACTTCAGTTACCATGTGTCTCAATGCCTATGGTTCCGATGATATATCCAATTTCAAGTTTTCCTAACTTAGCGTTTACGACTCAAAGTATGGGACCGCTTATTAATCGCTTAACCTATCAGATTTCGAATTTAGGAGTAGAAACAAACAATTTGAAAGATATTAATCAATTCAGAAAAGATGAATTGGGAATGCCAAGTAGAAAAGCGGGGATTTACATGATTAAGAGGGGAAGTAAGCCACTTCCCATCCTATATCCGATCTCAAAAAAACTATTTCCTGGAGTAAAGGAATTTGAAAAAGAAGTTTGCTTAACGGGTTTTCCAATTCTATATCCATATATGAATAATCATGAAGAGTTAGATCGTGAAACGCTAGATTTTATACAAAGAGGGAAGCCACCCGTGGTTGTAACATTTTCATCCATGCCACTCAAAAATCCAGCTGATTTCATGATAAAACTGACCGGTGCATTAGATAAAACAGGTAATCGTGCCATTCTTTTGATTGGTAATAGTGGGATGTTTTATAAGGGAACGGATACAATATTAGTGAAGCAATTCTTGCCACATGATGCTTTATTTTTACATGCAAAAGGAATTGTTCATCATGGTGGTGTCGGGACAATGGCAGCAGCTCTGCGAAGTGGCAAACCACAGGTTATGATGCCATTTCAAGTGGACCAACCGTTTTGGGCAAAACGCTTATATGATTTGGGATATGCGCTGAAACCATTAAAGGAAAATGATAAACAAGATGAATTTATAAATCGATTTGTTGAGATGGATAACAAAGAGGTGATTGAGAGGGCAAAAGAAATAGAATCACAGATTCGTCGAGAAACACCGAATGAGTCTGCTGTAAAAGCAATTGAAGAATATTTTAGGCAGTGGGGTGAAATGAATGACTAAAAGAGAACTGATTTTAGAAGAAGCACTTTCAGAGTTTTGTGAAAATGATTATAAGAATGCTTCGGTTAATCAGATTATTGCAAAAGCAGGTTCTAGCAAAGGGACGTTTTATTATTATTTTAAAGATAAAGAAGACTTATACATTACCTTAGTGAAAGAAGCTTTTCAAAAAAAGATGAAAGTGCTTTCGAGCATTCATACAGATGATTTTTTTGAGTTTTTAATGTGGCAAGCAAAGTCAGGGATTGCATTTTCCAAAGAATACCCAAGATATTATCTTTTAAGCAGACAGTTTGCAAAAGAGGTTGGAAACCCAATTTTTCAAAGAATTTTAGGTGAGGTGAGTGGCCAATCAGGGGAAGATCAATTTGCAAAGCAGCTAGAGAGTGCATACTTGAACAACCAGATTCATCCGGATTTTCCAAAAGAATTTGTGGCTAAAATGGTGGCTTCTTTGCTGGATATTTTGAATGATTGGAATGGGAAAGAATGCATGTCCATTGAACAAATGGAAGAAAAATTGCTGTTAATTATTCAGGTATTAGAACGAGGGATTAGGAATGCAAAAGATTGAAAGAATAAAATGTGGTAATGGAAATTGTTATCTTATTGTTAATGGTGAGAATGCAGTATTGGTAGATACTTCAAGATTTAAGCATAAAGATAGAATTGTGGAAGCTTGCAAAAAGTATAATGTGCGTCTAATCGTTCTTACCCATGGACATATAGATCATGTTCAAAATGCAGCCTACTTATCGGAAAAATTGGGTGCTCCAATTGCCATGCACCGGGCAGATATAGAATTGATTAAAGATAATCTTGTTCAGGAATTGCAGGCAAAAACGTGGATTGGGAAAGGGATACTTGCGTTGTCCATTAAGAGTTTTAAAGAAGATCCACTTCCGTATTTCGAACCCCAAATTTTCTTAGAGGAAGGAGACTCCTTAATAGAATATGCGGTACATGCAAGTGTCATTGCACTTCCAGGACACACAAAAGGGTCCATTGCTTTGAGGGTAGAAGATGTTTCTGGAATTGGACAGGGACTGATTGTTGGAGATGCGCTTATGAATATGTTTTCGCCAACGGCGTCTTTGTTGTATAATGAGTATAATCACATGATAAAAAGTGTAAGTAGATTAAATGAATTTGTTGATTCAACAATTTTCTTTGGTCATGGGAAGCCAGTTCGAAGTCACAAAATTTAGGGGGATAGAGTATGTTTGGTTTTTTTAAGAAGAAAGTAGTGTCAGAGTCAGAAGCTTATAGAATTGAGCGAGAGAAGGAAAAAGAAAAACAGGATTCAGGAGAGTTTAGAATGACTATAGAAGATGTTTTTTCCATTACGGGAAGAGGAACTGTGGTAACTGGTAAAATTGAAGCCGGCAGTATTTCTGTTGGTGATAAAATCAATCTTATGGGGCAAATGGGTGTTAAAACTGTTACGGTTGCTGGAATTGAGATGTTTCGAAAGATTACAGATCACGCTAAGACTGGTGATCATGTCGGAATCTTGTTAAGAGGAGTTGAGAGGCAGGATTGTATGTCGGGGGATACTTTAAAGAAAATATAGTCTAGAAATGGGGAAGCGTATCAGATGGATCAATTCGGATTAATGGTTGGACTAGATAAAAAAAATGCTTTTGAGGGCTGGTTCTGTAAAATAGAAGATTCACTAAATCAATGGATGTTCTCTGTAATCTGGGGATACTCAACAAACGAAACGAATGCACATGCATTTATCCAGTTTCAAAACAGTCTGGATCATTCAACAAAATATCTTTCTTATTCAATGGAAGAATTTGCATGGGATAAAGAGAAACAGCAGCTTAGGATTGGTAAGAACACGCTGTCAAAAGATGGCGTTCATCTTGACTTTGTTATGGAGACGGGACCTGTTTTAGCAGATTACTCGTTTACAGAACTTACACCGATTCAAAAAAGATTCTTGCGGCCGAACATTATGGGAGTTCTTACGTATGTGCCAAATGAATGCAATCACAGCATCATTAGTATGAAACATAGAGTATCTGGTTTTTTTCAATATGGCGAAAAAGTTTTTGAAACAAAAAATGCAGTTGGATATATGGAAAAAGATTGGGGAACAAGTTTTCCAAGAGACTATGTATGGTTACAAGTGAATGATTGGGATAAGAGTGCCGTTGTATTTAGCTATGCTACAGTACCAGTGCTTGGAAAATTTGCAAAGGGTTTTTTTCTAGTACTGCATCACGAGGGACAAGAATATCGATTTAGCAGTATTGAAGGTAGCAGGTTAATACATTTTGATGTGTCGAACAACTCCTTTGAAGCGAAAATTCAAAAGGGAAAAGTGTGTGTAGCAATAAAGGGCATACAAACCAACCCAGTTTCGCTGGCATCACCGCAAAAAGGAGCAATGAGCAATCAGATCAAGGAGTCTTTAGATGGTGTGTTTGAATTAAACCTTATGATGAATGATAAGGAAACGGTACACTTGAGAAGTGAAAAAGCATCAATTGATGTGCATTTTAATAAAATTTAATAATTTCACTATTTTTATTTAAATCCTATTTGATAAAGTAAGTTAATAATACATTATCGGAGAGGATTTATTTATGTTGTGGATAAAACAGTTTCGAAGTAAGAAGCTTCAAAGCGTAATGATTTTTATGATTATTGGACTATGCGCATTACTAATGAGCGGAAGTTTAATCATACTAACATCATTAAAAAAACCGTACCAGGATTTATATGCTGAAACGAAAGCGGCGGATGTTCGGATTCATCCAAATAGTGTTACAGTGGAATCAGAAGAATGGATTGACAAATTACTTGATATAGATGGGGTGAGTGCGGTTGAAGAAGTAACGAAGTATCCCGTTGATGCACTATTTGTTGGGGGAGAACGCGAGGATGCATTCATTGATATCGTAGAGTACAATCCGGAAGTATATAAGAATACAAGAATGCTAGATGGTTCATTCGAGAACCTTGAGAATCAAACTTGTGCGATTCCATCAGTTATTGCTAATTTGTATGATTTGGAAATTGGAGATGAGTTTTCAATCAAGATTGAAGACACAATGGTGACATATGAAGTTGGAGCCATCTTCGCAGATGTGTACTCCATTTCAAATGCATTTACGATGGACATTATTGTCAAGACACTACCAGAGCAGGTTCCTTACGTGGCAAAAGGGTATTTGGTGTGGTTAGAAAATGAGTATACTAATTTAGAGTTTCTAAAAGACTACACCATGGGGAATGATGG
>CAZWNX010000119.1:0-5635 GCA_964635395.1 uncultured Lachnospiraceae bacterium | reverse complement strand
TCCCATCCATTGCCGCTTTTCCCCACATCTTTGGAACCGTTTCAAAATTCTGTTCAATATCCTTTTCAAGTGGTTCTGCTACTCCTACAATTCTCATTTCATCTTTTTGTACAATACGATAATTCATTGCTTCCTTGTATGTTTTATATATTTGTTTCTACTTCTCAATGAATTGTATGCTATTTTTGTCTATGTGTCAAGTATTCTTTACACTCCGTATGGTATTATATACTTTCCTTTGTGATACACCTTTGTGATACAGGTTGCATCTATGGTTACATAACGTTATACAATTAAAGCTAGCTGTAAAAAAATCCTCGCTTGCACATGTTGTACAGACGAGGATGACCATTCTTTCAATTTATTAGAACAAACTAAAACTCAACAAATACTTCATCTCCCTCAACGAAAACGGGTATGCTTTTAGCATCCTTGACTTTGAACTTCATAAATGCGATTTGCGGCATTTTCTCAGCTTTGCCAGTTCGAACATCAAAACTCGCATGATGGAGCGGACACGTAATCATATTGTCTTCTAGAATTCCTGCCGACAAGGACCCGCCTAAATGTGGACACTTATCACTTATTGCATAGAATTCACCTGCAATATTCGCAATCATCACCGCTTTATTATCTACTACAACTTTCTTCTTGGTTCCTTCTGTTAAATCTTGCACATTCATAACTTTGATTTTTGACATTATTTATTTCTCCTTTCAGATTCGCTCATACCTCATTATAGTTCAAATCTTACATTTGAATAGTCTTTTACCAAAAAACGTTTCCCTTTATGAATGATTTCATGCCCCTCTTCTTCAAGTCTCTTTTTCTGTTCTTCGATCCCCCCTGGATACTTCTCGTTTAATTCCCCGTCTTTTTTTAACGTCCTCCAATAGGGTGTTTCATCATACATTCGCTCTGCAGATGCATGGGCTACAATATTGATGAAAATTCCTGCCGTTAATGGACAGGTATTATCCGCACCATGCTTCTTCGCTAAATAGTTCCTAAGATCTTCAGATGTAATAATCTTTTTCTCTGGCACTCTTTTCATAAGTTCATCATAGGATGAAGGTGGTGCAATCAATAATTTAGTTCCACCATTTCTCACAATTTCTTTTGCATCTAGAACTTCCACCACTTTAGGCATGTTTTTACAATCTAACAGCTTCTCATTATACGTTTTCTTTGCCATATAAAAGCCTCCTCCCCCTATACAAAAATTCAATTCTTTAATTCAGGTCTTTTACTCTACTTGCTTGCAAAAAAACAAATACACGGCGAAAAAAATTCGGCTTACTAATCGATGTTGTACTCTTTTTTCTAAACCACCTCGAAGCATCTTGGATATAACCATCCTTAATGTCATTTACTACTTCATCAAGATTACTTCCATCTGGTTCAACCCACCAAATGTCTTTTCTAGTCTTTTCTCCATGGAATGCATTAATATTCTTTGTATATTTCAACTGCCTATACCCGCAATATATTTCCGCTCTATTATGACATTCATACTCTTTTGGCAAAAAAGGACCTTGTTCATTATCATGATTAGAATTCGTTGAAAGACTCTTATTGTATACTCCAAGGTAAACACTAATTGAGGCCGATGGCCACCCAGTTACTAAAGAATGATGATTCCCAACTGCACGAATATGAAAAGCCCAAATAAAATCACTCTTTTGCGCCCAAAAAGTCCTCCCCTTGTGTTGTGAAAATCCATCTTCCTTTAATACCGGCAGTAGAATTTGATTTATTTTTTTATCTATTTCCTTTGCAACGCTATTTTCCATATATACCTCATTATAACCCACAATTCACTAAAACGATTCAAAAAATACCGTTTCACTTAATTTCTTACGTCTTGTAACATGCCTTTCACTACTTTGTGGCTCTTCATTAGCATATCCAAGTGCCAGGATATTGATTGGTTCAATTCCCTCAGGCAGATGGAAGATCTCCTTTAACTTTTTAGCATCAAAGTAACAGATCCAAACAGATCCAATTCCTAGTTCCTGTGCCTGTAGCATCATATGATCTGTGACAATACTTGCATCAATATCTGCTGAATTCATTTCATCCATTGGTCGTATCCAAGTTTTGGTTCGATCTGCGCACACAACGAGAACGCAAGGAGCATGAAACATTTTAGAAGGTGCGGTTTGCCCTATCTTCTCTAGACCTTCCTCAGATTGAATCACCAAAATTCTCTGTGGCTGGTTATTACATGCGGTGGGTGCAACCCTACCCGCCTCTAGAATTAATTGCAGTTTTTCATGCTCAATCTTGTTTGGTAGATAAGAACGCACCGAATATCTTTCTTTTGCTAGTTCAATAAATTTCATGATTTTTTCCTCTTTTCATAATTTTGTTTAAGTACTATAATACAAATTATATATATACCGAACAAATTAACAAGTACGCACTATTTAGTTATATACTACCCTAAAAGATACCAAGGAGCACTTCTTATGAATTGTACAAATCCATACAAATGTCCCATTGATGCCACTCTATCCTTAATCGGTGGCAAATATAAAGCACTTATATTGTGGAAACTTCTTGAAGATGACGTCTGTCGTTTTAATGAGTTGCAAAAGTTTCTCACTCCAATAACTCCCAAAATGCTAACACAACAACTTCGTGAAATGGAGCGTGATGGTTTGGTTAATCGTGTCGTATATCCAGTTGTCCCACCCAAAACGGAATACAGTCTGACAGAATTTGGCAAAAGTATCATTCCTATACTAGATGCCATGAATAGCTGGGGACGAACCTATCTGTCTTCACAAAAACAAAACTGAAGCTATTCAAACAGCATCAACCTTCTAACTTCTCCTGCGCTTCCTCACAACTGGACACAAAATAAAGGCTATTTCCCTGGTTGCTTTCATAGATAAAATCTTTTAGTAATTTACTTGAATAATTTGAGTAATCTCCAATGATTGCCACCCGTTTTTGATAGTTGACAAATTTTTGTATGATCTCACCGGCAATTCCATTACTCAATACGAAGAATTCCTCTGCAATAGATGATTTGTTGATGATCATTTGGTCACAATCGGTTTCATATTGTAGCGTCGCAATTAAATCAAGTGCTGTTTGCGTGTCTTTGATGAGTACCTCATCTGAAATGATCATTGCAATGTCCTTGTTCTTACCTAGTATTTCATAGTTCATTTGTGCTCCTCTTTCTTGATGTCAGACTTGAAATCAATCCATATACATTGAAATCTCCTTAAATCCATCCCCAACTTCTTTATAATGGGCAAATCGTCTTTTGCTTGTCATTAACCTTGTATGTGCTTATTATACTATAAAACCGGCTGTTTATTTGTAATTATTATTTAATAGAAAGTCAACTAGTGTACCTCATTTTTATAGTCTTGTAACTCATGAAAAATATTATCCACAAATACTAGATTATCTTCAATGCGATATAACATAAAATACCTATGATTTAAGAAATTGATACGACGATATTTCAACTGCCGTAATCTTGGGTTATCACACAGTTTTAAACTTCCTGGCACATGTCTTAGGCTTTCAATTGTCGCATCATAATCATTCAGCACATTTTCTGCTGCCTGCAAGCTTTCCTTCTCAGAAATAATATACTTTATAAAGCGGTCCAAATCTGCTTCAGCATCTATTGTAACTACCACTTTATAATCCATACTTCGCCTTCATATCACGTGAGACATCTGCTGCATCTCTATACATTCCTTGTGCTGCGTGTTCACGTGATTTTTCTAACTTATCTAGTATTTCAGTCTCTGATAATGCTTCATATGGATTTGAACTCATCCTTTTTATCTCAAACGGAAAACCATTTACTGCTAATGCTTGTTTTAAAAACATACGAATTGCAGTTGTAGTATCTGTACCTAAATCTTTAAATAACTCATCTGATTTTACCTTTAAATCATCGTCTACTCTTACTTGAATCGTACTTGCCATTGACTCCGCCTCCTACTTCTTCACTATAGAATAATACAAACTCATTACTATTTCAATACATTTGCAATGAATTGGTATTTTACGATTTTACATCTGACTATCTATGATATACGAGTAAATTTAATGCTTGTTTATTCTTTATATTGATTTCCTGTTCCAAAGTTTTTCCGATACCAAGGTATGAGCAAAATTTTTCGAGGTTTAGCAGGGCTTTTTCGAATTGGTGCTGTTGCATAGGTTTCCTCCTCTGTTTTTTCGTCGATATCAATAAATCATTTAATTTTCTCCATAAATTTGTTCCATTAACTTTCTTACTGAAATACAGGTATCTTCAAAGGAAATATTTTTCGCATATTCAAAGCCCGCCTGATAACGCCTCCATCCAACTTGCATATTCTCACTATCCAAAATTGTTTTCAATATTACCTTGTAATTAGACAACAGCATATATGATCCTCTTTTTTCTGCTGTTGCTTGTATTGCACTCTTCAACTGTTCTATTTCTATATTATTCGATTGTAACTTACTTAGGATATAAACATCATAGAAATCTCTTGGTCTTGTATTCTGATCTCCACGAGATATAATAGTCTCCAATTTTTCCGCCAAAACTGTTTCCAGATTATACGCTAAAATACGTATAATTCTATCCTCTAGTAAAAGTTTAAAGTCATAACTGATTTCCTTCGGTGTGATTTTATCTCCCGTTGTAATGTCAAGTTTCAATGGAACTGCCATTGGCGGAAAATTTGCCGAAAGTGATACCCGAAAGCCAGAATAGTCATCATCCTCTCGAATATCTCCTATACTAATAAAAGAAAAAGTTACATCATCTTGCAGTGGTATATCGCATATTTCTATAAACATTTCTTTTACTGTATCTTCTGTAACTGGTATCCCCTTAATTGTTGCATCCATATCCATAGTTGCCCTGGAATCAAGTCCTACCATAGACGCAATTAAAAATCCCCCTTTTAAAATAAAAGAGTCCTGATATTTGGAAACCGAAACCCTTTCCAAAAATCTTTCTAACATAAAATTCTGCATAACAAGCTGTGCTGAAATACTTTTTTCCATTGCAATATTTTTAATGATTGCTTTCAGTTGCATCGCATTTTTCATAAAAGTACCTCCAAATAAGATCTAAGCCTTTTTTCCACATGTAAGTTTTTTGCATATTCTGATAATAAAGGGATATTTCTATCCAATCGTTTTGCATATCTTTTAAATGCTTCTGAAACCACTTGGATATCTACCTCATTTTGAGTTCTTAATATATCGCAAAGCGTTTTTTCCATAGAATAAGCTCTCACAAAGTTGCCTCCTGGTGTTTTTAACTGAATCACACCTAGTTCATACCACTCTGGTTTCGTACGATTACATTTGACATTTTCCTTTTTTAATGCACTAATATTATAATTTAGCGGAAACGTCATTTGAAATCGAATCGGTGTTCTGTCCGTTAAATCACTTAGAAAAAGTGCTGTTTCTCCTGAAAAAACACCTTTCTTGTATCTGATTTGCAGTTGATACATCTCATCATCCCACACTTCTGCCAACTGATACACACCTCGAGAAGCATGTTCTAATACACCAGAATCCACTAGATGTTTTAGACTTCAAAATCACCTTTCATAAGGTTTTCCCGAAACGTTTCAAAAGCAAGTCCTTTGGG
>CAZWNX010000118.1:0-5668 GCA_964635395.1 uncultured Lachnospiraceae bacterium | reverse complement strand
AAAAGTAAATGAGGCAGTGGAACTAATTCAAAAAGCGAGAGCTTAAAGCTTTTTTAGAAAGATAGGATTATGCATAGGATGGAACGAGAAAACTGTTGTCAGAGTAGTAGTTGCTGTTGCAATGATTCAAAGGTAAAGGAAATCGTGATTGATTTTTTATATCTTGATTTGAGTGTATGTGCAAGATGTCAGGGAACGGATGCAAATTTAGAGGATGCAATCCTAGAGGTTTCGAGCGTGTTAAAAGCAGCTGGTTATACAATACAAGTAAATAAGGTGAATATCATATCCAAAGAATTGGCTTATGAATACAAATTTTTAAGTTCACCGACGATACGAATTAATGGGAAGGATATTGAAATTGAGGTGAAAGAGTCTTCCTGTAAAGAGTGTGGAGATTTATGTGGTGATGAGGTTGATTGCAGAGTTTTCACTTATGATGGAAAAGAATACTCACAGCCACCTAAAGAATTCATTATCAATGCAATTTTAAGGGAAGTGTATTCAGATAAAACGAACGAAGGCATGACTGAAGAAGCAGTTCCTTATGAAGTACCAGATAATTTGAAGAATTTTTTTGATTCATTTGAAAGCAAACAAGCAAAACACTAGAAATCGTTACTTGATTTTTAGTGTTTTTTTTGCATTATAACAGAAGTGTATTTTACACAAACTTTACAAGTGTCATATAGACAAATATCTATATGACGGATACAATATATAGATAATCATCAATGTATTAAGCTGATTTATCTATTCAAAGGAGATAAAATATGCAAAATCATATTCAATATGCAAAAGTTTTTAAGGCATTAGGAGATCCAACAAGGTTAGAAATTATCGAAATGTTATCTTGTGGTGAACTATGTGCATGTGATATTTTGGAGTCTTTTCAAATTACACAACCAACGCTATCGTATCATATGAAGATATTGACAGAATGTGATTTGGTCAAAAGTAAAAAAGAGGGTTCTTGGATTCGATATCACAATAACACGGACTTGATGAATGAGATGAAGGATTACTGGAATCGAATTACGGTAGAACAAGAGGACTGTATTTGCAAAGAAAAGTTGGAGGAAAAAGGATGCGAATTATAATCATTGGAGCAGTTGCTGCTGGTACATCAGCGGCTGCGAAAGCAAGAAGAAATGATGAGACAGCGGAAATAATAATATATGATAAAGATTCTTTCATATCCTATTCCGGTTGTGGTATGCCATATTATATTGGTGATGAAGTTGAAGAGGCAGATTTGTTAACACCTAGGAATCCATCGTTTTTCAAGAAAAAATATAATGTAGATGTTAGGATTATGCACGAAGTATGTGGTATTGATCCAAAACGAAAATCAATTATAGTTAAGAATCTATTGACGCAGGAAATAGCTGAAGATGTCTATGATAAGTTGATTATTGCTACCGGCGCATCCTCTGTGGTTCCACCAATTGAAGGAGCAATCAACGATTTCACATTTTCGCTTAGAACAATTTCGGATATGAATCATATCAAGGAGTATCTAAATCAATCCAAGCCTCAAAAAGCGGTTATTATTGGTACTGGTTTTGTTGGACTTGAAGTATGCGAAAGTCTAATGAATCTCGGGATACAAGTGACCCTAGTTGAAAGGCTTTCACATCTTACACCTGCACTTGATGAAGATATGTCGATTCATTTAGAAGACCATTTAAAAAGCAAGGGAATAATAATCTATAAAGGGGCTGAAGTGTGCAAAATAGAGCCTGGAAAAGTAATTCTTGGGGATCAAAGAGAGATTGAAGCGGATTTTGTTCTTTTATCTGTGGGAGTAAAGCCAAATACTCAATTAGCAAAAGAAGCTGGAATTGAATTGGGGAGTCTGGGTGGAATTCTTGTCAATGAAAGAATGATGACAAATATAGAAGATATCTATGCCTGTGGGGATTGTATTGAATTACTGCATGCAGTTACAAATAAACCAGTCTATCGGCCAATGGGATCCACTGCCAATAAAACGGGGCGAATTGCAGGAGATGTTATCACTGGTGGAGAATTGTCTTTTCGAGGGATTCTTGGAACTGGTATAGTTAGAGTTTTGGGTAAAACGGTTGCAACAACAGGTCTTAGCGAGCGAGAAGCCACCAGTGAAGGATACGAAGTGGTTGTGTGTCATAATATTAAACCAAATCGCCCAGAGTATATGGGTGGAAAAGAGATGGTCATTAAGGGTATTGCAGATCGTCAAAGTGGCAGACTATTAGGGGCACAGATTATTGGAGAAGATGGAGTTGATAAGCGAATTGATGTATTTGCAACAGCAATCACCTTTCATGCCAAAGTTGAAGACTTATTTCATCTAGATTTAGCCTATGCACCTCCTTTTTCGACAACGAAAGATCCAGTAATGTATACGGGGATGATTCTTCATAATGCAATTCATGAGGGGCGCAATTTAATGACTGCCAATGAACTGATTGCGAAAATAGACGCTGGTCAATCAGTACAAATTATTGATTCGAGAGTCAGTGCTCAGTATGAAAAAGGGCATGTTGATACAGCTACCAATTTTCCCCATGCAACGTTTCGAGAACAAATAAATCAACTAGATAAAAATAGAATAACAGTGACTTATTGCAACAAGGGTGTGACTGGTAATGCAGCACAGAATATTTTATTAAATCACGGATTTAAAGATGTCTACAATCTATCTGGTGGCTATAAAAATTACAGTAAAATCGTGAAAAGCAGAGGTGACAAGAATGAATAATAAAAACAAAATTGAAATGGGAGTTTTTCAAAAGTATTTAACCATATGGGTTGCTCTTTGTATGATAATTGGAGTACTCATTGGAAAATATTTACCAGGTGTTCCAGGGTTTTTTGCCAAATTTGAATATGCAAATGTTTCGATTCCAACGGCTATTTTGATTTGGGTTATGATTTATCCGATGATGATGAAGGTTGATTTTGAAAGCGTTAAGAATGTGGGTAAGAATCCAAAAGGGTTATATGTTACATGGGTTGTAAATTGGTTAATCAAACCCTTTACGATGTTTGCGATTGCATCTTTCTTCTTCTATTTTGTCTTTAAAGGTTTAATACCGGCTGAGTTGGGAAAAGAATATTTAGCAGGGGCAGTTTTATTAGGGGCAGCACCATGTACGGCAATGGTATTTGTGTGGAGCCAGTTGACAAAGGGAAATCCGGCATATACGGTTGTGCAGGTTGCAACCAATGACTTGATTATTTTGATTGCATTTATTCCCATTGTTAAATTTTTATTAGGTGTCAGTAAAGTGAGTGTTCCTTGGGACACACTTATTCTTTCAGTCATTCTATTTGTTGTTGTTCCTTTGGCAGCGGGTGTGATTACAAGAGTGTTTATTAGCAGGAAAAAGGGTGTTGAGTATTTCGAAAAAACGTTTTTGCCAAAATTTGATAACGCAACGATTGCGGGCCTTTTGTTAATGCTTGTATTATTGTTTTCGTTTCAGGGAAAAGTAATTTTGAATAATCCATTACATATCTTGTTGATAGCAGTGCCACTAACCATTCAGACATTCCTGATTTTCTTCCTGGCTTATTTCGCAGCTAGAATACTTAAGTTACCACATGATATTGCTGCACCAGCAGGAATGATAGGGGCTTCAAACTTCTTTGAACTCTCAGTTGCAGTTGCAATTGCCCTATTTGGAATGGACTCGCCTGCCGCGCTAGCAACGGTTGTAGGAGTTTTGACAGAAGTTCCAATTATGCTGATTCTTGTTAAAATAGCAAATAGTACACCACATTGGTTTGGAACAGTAAGTTCAAAGGGGAAATAATACATGAGAATGGCAGTTATTGGAGATATACATGGAAATATGTATGCGCTTGATTGTGTGTTGAACGATATTCAGAATAAACAAGTTGACATAATTGTGTCTACTGGTGATTTGGTGGGCTACTTACCCTATCCTAACGAAGTGATAAGGCGAATCCGAGAGAATAGGATACTAGTAGTCCAAGGAAATCATGATCGGGCGATTTCAACGTCAGACAAACTATCCTTGGATCAACTAAAGAATATGTCATTACAGGATATTCAAAAGGATGCATCGAAAGCATATACGAATTGGTGTATATTGGATGAGAACAGGAAAAGAATAACAATCTAAACTTAAATTCTTAATTTTTCATAAAATCAGGATAATCAGCCATTTTTGTGGTATCCTATAAACAGATGGATTCTCTTGCTGGGAGGTTACTCTATTTAAGAAATAGATAGGGACTTTCGGTTTCATGGATAAGAAGAGAATGAGGTGTAATTATGAAAAAAGAAAAAAACAGGAGAAAACTCTTAAAAAAGGTAGTAATGATAGCGTGTTTGGTATTTGTATTTCAAAGCATTCCAGTCTACGCTGCTACAATTGAATATACTAGTTTGTCAGAGAATTCGGTTGATGAAGTATCGAATAATACGGTATCTTCCAATGATGACGATCCGATGTTTGAAAAGGAACAGTCTGATGATCCGCAAGAACCTGAGCGTAAAGGTGTAATTGAAATTCATGAAAATGCAAATGTGCAAGATCGTCTGAGCAAAAAGTTTTTTATGAGAAATAAAAATTTCATTTTAATTGGTGATAGTATCATGCATGGTGCGGGAAATGAGTATAATTCCTTTGACTATTATCTAAACCAAGAATATGATACAAGGTCCAAAAAATATTGTGCAAGTGGATCAACGTTAATCCCAACAGATCAATTTAAGACAGAAGGACGAGATTGGATTTGGCAGTTGGTATTTGATTTTAGACATGATGTTAAGCATAAAAAGGTGAAGGTTACGAAAGATACAGTGATCCTTTTGGATGGTGGAATTAATGATATTCTTATGTTTGCAGACAAGGATGAGTTCAAAGTTGGGAGTAAGTATTCAGCAGATGATGGTAATACAGTTTTGCCAGAACTTGACAAAGTAATTCAATACATTCGGGATATACCAGAACTGAAAGAAGCCATGATTATTGTTGTTTTGCCACCTAATCAAGGTACAGTACTGGGAAATAGTTTGATCGGAATGTATAATTATAATGTTAAGCAGATGTGTATGCAATATACAAATGTTAGAATATTGGAGCTCGATAAAATTATGGATATTGATGAGGATACAGACGACCAGCTTCATCCAAATGAAAGTGGATATAAGAAGTCAATTCCTTCGATTGTCGAGCTTGTAGCAACACATTCGGCAACCAATGATATTATGACAATTGACAAAAGCAAAGCGCCAATGAATTATGATCAAAGAATTAGTAATCTTGTAAAAAGTATTGAAAAAACATATGAGAATGATTAACTATGAAGAATAATAAAGAGCCATATCACGTATGATATGGCTCTTTCGCTGATTGTGAGCTTGTGTGTTATGAATTCTTCATAACAACGGATTCAACCATATCGGCTGCTTCTTCGCAGGCATCACAACATTTTTCCATGAGAGAGAAGATCTCTGTCCAAATAAATAAATCTGCTGCAGTTTCATTATTACGGTACAGTTTATAAACACTATTGTAGTAGAGCGAATCCCCTTTTTCTTCTAAATCATTCACTTCAATAATCTTTGATTTTAAAGTAGAAGATTTTTTGAAATTATGTAATTCTTCTAGTGCAACCTTTAAAGAAACACAGCACTGAACAATCAAAT
>CAZWNX010000117.1:2068-5745 GCA_964635395.1 uncultured Lachnospiraceae bacterium | reverse complement strand
CACAGCAGACACGTCCACAGCAACTGATGCAGAAACGACAGTGGATGATACTGCAACTGATACTACAGAATCAGAAGGTAGCGTATTTAAAATTGGTGGTATTGGACCACTAACTGGTGGGGTAGCAGTATATGGCCTTGCGGTTAAAAATGGAGCACAGCTTGCAGTAGATGAAATTAATGCTGCTGGTGGAATCAATGGAACAAAGATTGAATTCAATTTTCAGGATGATGAGCATGATGCAGAAAAAGCTGTGAATGCATATAATACGTTAAAAGATTGGGATATGCAGATGTTAATGGGAACAGTAACATCAACACCATGTATTGCAGTTGCAGAAGAGACCAATAGAGATCAAATTTTCCAACTTACGCCTTCGGGTTCAGCAGTTCCATGTGTGCAGTATGACAATGCGTTCAGAGTATGTTTCTCTGACCCAAACCAGGGAAAAGCATCTGCACAATATATTGGCAAAAACAAACTAGCTACTAAGGTAGCGGTTATTTATGATAGTTCAGATGTATATTCATCTGGAATTTACGAGAAATTTGCAGCTGAATCTGCTAATCAGGGATTTGAAATTGTAGCGGCTGAGGCTTTTACTGCAGATAGTAAGACTGATTTCTCAGTTCAACTTCAAAAAGCAAAAGATTCAGGAGCAGAGTTAGTATTTCTTCCAATCTATTATCCAGAAGCGTCATTGCTTTTATCACAGGCAAACACCATGGGATTTGATACAACATTCTTTGGTTGCGATGGATTAGATGGTATTCTAACCGTTGAAAACTTTGACACTTCACTTGCTGAAGGCGTTATGTTGTTAACACCATTTGCAGCAGATGCACAGGATGACTATACAAAGACATTTGTTGCTTCTTTCCAAAAGGCATATGGAGAAGTTCCAAATCAGTTTGCTGCAGATGCATATGATGCAATTTATATTATGAAAGCGGCAATCGAAGCAGGAAATGTTACGGCAGATATGTCTGAAAAGGACATTTGCGAAGCGCTTAAGACAGCAATGTCAACAATTTCTGTTGACGGATTAACGGGTGAAGGGATGACTTGGACAGCAGATGGAGAAGTAGATAAAGAGCCAAAGGCTGTTAAAATTGAAAATGCAGCTTATGTTGCAATGCAATAGCAGAACACGCTCTAAACAAGTATAAAAAGCGAGTAAGAATGTTTTATAAGGGGGACAATATTTGTCCCTCTTATTTTGCGCAAATACTTGTAAAGTAAAGGGTTTTTAGGTTATTATTAACGTAATGATTTGTTAGAAAGTAAGAGGTGCCAAAATGAGTTTCCTATCCTATTTAATGAACGGTATTAGTCTTGGGAGTTTATATGCTCTAATTGCTTTAGGGTATACAATGGTATATGGAATTGCAAAAATGCTGAACTTTGCGCATGGTGATGTAATCATGGTTGGAGGATTTTCGATTTACATTATGACAACAACGATTGGATTACCACCAGTTTTGGGTGTGATTATTGCGGTTGTAGTCTGTACTGCACTTGGTGTGACAATTGAGAAGATTGCTTACAAACCTCTTCGAAAAGCGTCTCCGCTAGCAGTTTTGATAACAGCAATAGGTGTTAGTTATTTACTTCAAAATGTGGCATTACTAATATTTGGTGCCAACACAAAGTTATTTACTTCAGTAGTAAATACAAAGCCGATTACGATGAGTAATGGGCAGCTAAGTATATCAGGGGAAACGGTTGTTACAATTATTGTGGCTATTGTTATTATGATTGTATTAATGCTTTTTATTAAGAAAACAAAAGCGGGGCAAGCGATGCTTGCTGTTTCAGAAGATAAGGGTGCTGCTGAATTAATGGGAATCAATGTAAATGCAACGATTACACTTACATTTGCAATTGGCTCTGCACTAGCGGCAATCGCAGGTGCGTTACTTTGCTCTGCGTATCCAACACTAACACCTTATACAGGAGCAATGCCTGGAATTAAAGCGTTTGTTGCAGCTGTATTTGGTGGAATTGGTTCTATTCCAGGAGCCTTTATTGGTGGAATTCTACTTGGGGTTATTGAAAACTTAAGTAAGGCATATATTTCTTCTCAGATGGCAGATGCGATTGTGTTTGGAGTATTGATTTTAGTGCTCCTGGTAAAACCAACTGGTATTTTGGGCAAGAAAATAAGTGAGAAGGTGTAATGGCTTATGAAAAATATAAAGAATCAGTTCAGTAAAATAACAAAAAAAGGATATTTAATTTATGGATTGGTGATTTTGGCATATATTGTCATGCAAATTCTCGTGAATACCAATTCATTATCTAGTTTAATGACGGGTTTACTTGTTCCATTATGTATTTATGTGATTCTTGCAATCTCATTAAACTTGACGGTTGGAATATTGGGTGAGTTGAGCCTTGGACATGCAGGATTTATGTGTGTTGGCGCTTTTACAGGTGCTTTTTTCTCAGTGGTGATGGTGGATGTGATTACAATTCCAATTCTTCGTTTTTTAATCGCTATTATTCTTGGAGCACTAGCAGGCGGCTTATTCGGATTAATTCTTGGAATTCCAGTATTAAGATTGAAGGGTGACTATTTGGCAATCGTAACCCTTGCATTTGGAGAAATTATTAAAAACTTAGTAAATGTATTTTATATTGGAGTTGATCACAAGGGACTTCATTTTTCAATGAAAGATGCCGTAGCTCTTAAGATGGACGATGGTGGAAAAATGATTATCAATGGGGCGCAGGGAATTACTGGAACTCCAAAGGATTCAACCTTTACAATTGGTGTTATTATTATATTGATTTTTCTGGTAATTATTTTGAACTTGATTCATTCTAGAGCGGGGCGGGCTATTATGGCAATTCGAGATAATCGTATAGCCGCAGAGTCGGTTGGAATTAATATTACAAAGTATAAATTAATGGCATTTACAATTTCTGCGTCTATGGCGGGCGTTGCTGGGGTTCTGTATGCACATAATTTGTCTACCTTAACAGCACTTCCAAAGAACTTTGGATATACCATGTCAATCATGATTCTTGTTTTTGTAGTACTTGGAGGAATCGGAAATATCGGTGGTTCGATTCTCGCAGCGATTGTACTTACCTTGTTACCAGAATTGTTAAGAGGCTTAAATGATTATCGAATGTTGATGTATGCGATTGTACTCATTGTTATGATGCTGTTCAATTCGAGTCCAAAAGCAATTGCATTTCGAGAAAAATATTCTATAAAGCGTTGGATCGGTAACAAAACCAAAAGGGAGGAAGCATAACATGGTATTATTAGATGTTAATAATTTGGGAATTTCTTTTGGTGGTTTACGTGCAGTAGATTCCTTTCACATTCAAATAGAGAAGGGTCAGTTATATGGCCTGATAGGACCAAATGGAGCAGGAAAAACAACGGTATTTAATATGCTCACAGGGGTTTATCTTCCGAGTGATGGCAAGATTGTATTAGATGGAAAAGACATAACTGGTAAAAAAACAATTGATATTAACCGTGTGGGAATTGCTAGAACATTTCAAAATATCAGACTATTTAAAGAACTATCTGTTTTGGATAATGTAAAAGTAGGTCTTCATGAGCAGTACAAATATTCAACTATTGCAGGCATTTTAAGGCTGCCTTCCTACTTTAGAGTTGAGAAAGCAATGAACGAAAAAGCATTGGAACTTTTGAG
>CAZWNX010000117.1:0-1968 GCA_964635395.1 uncultured Lachnospiraceae bacterium | reverse complement strand
AAATTGACGGTTCTTAATTTTGGACAGGTACTTGCGCAAGGTGATACAGAACAAGTATTACAAAATCCACAAGTAATTACAGCATATCTTGGAGAATAGAAAGAGGAAATGATATGGCAATGCTCGAAGTAAAAAATTTAGAAGTCTATTATGGCGTTATTAATGCAATTAAAGGAGTCTCATTTGAAGTCAATGAGGGTGAGGTTATTGCCTTAATTGGAGCAAATGGAGCTGGAAAAACAACTATTTTGCATACTGTTACCGGTTTGATTAATGGAACTGCAGGAGAAATCATATTTAACGGAGTTGATATTACCAAAATGCCTGCTCATAAAATAGTGGGGCTTGGTATGGCACATGTTCCGGAGGGAAGAAGAGTGTTTTCGCAACTAAGTGTTTTGCAAAACCTGAAAATGGGTGCTTATACAAGAAAAGATAAAAAGGAAATTGATGATACTTTAAAAATGGTGTATGAAAGATTTCCGAGACTAGAAGAAAGAAAGAACCAAGTGGCCGGAACGCTGAGTGGTGGGGAACAACAAATGTTAGCGATGGGAAGAGCACTCATGTCCCACCCTAAGATTATCTTGATGGACGAGCCATCAATGGGATTATCGCCAATTCTTGTTGAGGATATTTTCCGCATTATTAGAGATATATCTGCTTCTGGAACCACTGTTTTATTAGTAGAACAAAATGCAAAGAAGGCGTTATCAATTGCAAACAGAGCCTATGTATTGGAAACAGGTTCCATTGTATTACAAGGAGAAGCTAGTTTGCTTATGAACAATGATTCGGTTAAAAAGGCATATCTTGGTGAGTAGGGAGTGTCTTTTGGAAGGAGCGAATATGGATAAATTGGTGATTACAATTGCGAGAAGTTATGGTAGTGGGGGACGAACACTTGGCAAAATGCTTGCCGCAGAATTGAATTTGAAATACTACGATCAGGAATTATTAAGACTTGCATCGGATGCAAGTGGTATTAGTGAATCTTTATTTGGTCAGGTAGATGAAAGAATTAAGAATACTTCTTTGTTTCGAATTAGTAAATCTTTATATAAGGGAGAAGTGATCCCGCCTGAGAGTGATGATTTTGTATCGGATGATAATTTGTTTAATTATCAAGCAAAGATTATCAAGGAACTTGCACAAGAAGAATCCTGTGTAATTATTGGTCGGTGTGCAGATTATGTTTTAAAGGAACGAAAGGATGTGCTTCGCCTGTTCTTCTACGCACCACTTGAAGAGTGTATTGAAAGAGAACGAAATCTATCGGGAGGTTCCAATAAAGATATTATCAAAAAGATTCAAAGAATTGATAAAAAGCGTTCTGAATATTACAAGTATTATACAGGTAAAGATTGGAATGATGCTAGAAACTACGATTTTTGTCTAAATACTGCTTCAATGAGTTATGAACAATTAGTGGAAGTAGTAAAAAGTTATATTGAGACCTATCATCAAACAAAATCTAAGTGACACGCTTTCGTGTTCAAAGGGACACCTTTTGGGTGTCCCTCTTATAATTAGAAAGTGGTAATTCAATGTTTGGGGAGATTTATCAAATGGTTGTACAATAAATGATTAGGGGGTAGGGGAATTGGAAAATAGGAAAGAATTTAACAAAATCACAAGGATACGATATGACAAGAAAATGATACGATTTGCTAGCATTGTATTTGTAGTTAGCGTATTGATTACAATCGCATGCAAAATATTTGCATTTAATTATATGTTCGGAGATTATAGTTCAAAAACAGATATACAAGAGATTATTAGAGCAAGCAGGCTGAAAATGTTGGTTGGTAATTTTGGTTATATTGGACAATGGGTACTGTTTATATCTGGGATTATAGTGTTTGATGGTGAGGCATATTTTCGAAAATTAAAAAAGCTTGGTTATACTATACCAACCGATCGAAATCAATATCAATGTGATTTGCAAAACTTGCCACGAGAGACATT
>CAZWNX010000116.1:0-5753 GCA_964635395.1 uncultured Lachnospiraceae bacterium | reverse complement strand
GTTGGAGCTTTTGAGAGTGTCGAATGCTCCTCTAAAAGGATGTTTTTCATTGGACAAAGGCTTTTACATAGGCCGCAACCATTACACTTGTCCTTATCCACTTTCATTCTTGTGAAACCCAAGCCCTTTCTTGCTAATGGCTTCATTCCACCTGCTACAAGATGATATTTGAAACTATAGGGGGATTTCTTCTTTCTTTGATTCAAAAATAATACTATTGTCTGGCAAAACTACTTCGTAATTCTCTACAACTTGGTTATCGCCAAACAGCTTGTTCATATTGTGAAGTGCATTGCCGAGTGTTTCGCCATAACTTGCATACAAAAACAGATAACTTTTTTTCGAAACCAAAAGCTTCTTAACAAAGTTCTTCACAACATTCGGTGCATCCAAAAAATAAGTAGGATAAATAATCCCAATCACATCACTTTGATCTTGGATTTCCTTACTTTGGTTGAACTTCTGTATTGGTATAATACGTACCTCTATATCCCCTTCTATATTCTTTTTTTCCAAATTATGCAATTCATGTTCCTGTTCCATCGTAGCTTTAATCGCCTTGGCAATAAACAGAGAATTCCCTGTCCCTGAAAAATAATAAAGATTTGCTTTCATTCTAATCTCCTCATCCATTTCGTTTTTTAATATTTTTATTTTTGTAACTATTTCTATGTATGTAACCATCACTTCTTACGTGTGCAATATTTTGCACATATAGTGGAAATGAAAAGCAAATATTTCTATTTGCTAGTATGTCCTTCTAAATACTCCTTGTAACTCATCTTATCCTGATACAAAGTTTCAAATAAATCTTCACAGCTAAAGGCTAAAACAGATTTTAACTGATCTACTACATCTTCTAACTTATGCAAAAATTCCATACCATCCACTTGATAGATTATATTTCTGGATTCTTTTGTTTTAATTAATAGTCCAGCCTCATACATTTGTTTCAAATGCTTTGAAATGACAGATCGATCCTTACTAAAATTCTCTGCAATGGTTTGAATATCGGATGGACCACCTACTGCTAGAACCTTTAGAATTTCTATTCGGATTGGCTGTGATAATACTTTAAATATTTCGTGGTTAAAAAGCACGTCCACTTGCTGCAAATTTGGTCTGTTATCTCCCATTAGAACTCCTCATAGAATAGATTGCTCTCATTATATGTGCAAACGCTTGCACGCGTCAAGACTTTTCTTAAAATCAATCATCGTAAAAATCGAATCAAATAATTCTTCTGAACAGATGTTAAAACTAATTGGAAGCGTATTCATCTTACCCATTTTTTGTATTGTTCTAACCATTTGTTTGATTTCTTCATCCATTGCAAGTTCTAATGCCTTTACACGTGCTTCTTCACGAAGATAAATAGTTATTCGAAAAAATCCATCCCAGATTGATAGCCAGAAAACCGTTGTCTCTTTTTGTCCACCCCTTGCTCCCGTCCATCTATAAAGTCCTTTTCCAAGCCACGCTTTTCCATCTGTATAATAACGCCATTCCAATTGAATATTATACCCAACTAACTTTTGGACAAAGTTACTATAAGAAGACGTTGCTTCTTTAAGCTCCTGCGCAATCACTTCAATTGTTGGTTGAATCTCTGGATTTCTAAGCTTTTGTTCCACATTTAAACCCATAATAAGCACCTCCACTTTTACAACGAGAACCAATAAAAAGGCCTTGTTTTGAATCTTTGAAAACCACACTTTTGCGCTAATTTAGAAGACTGCTCATTGGACTTAGTACAATCCCATTGCACGGTACAGTCACTCTCAACACAGGAATTCATGAATTTTGATGTTAATCCTGCTGCCAGACCATGTCTTCTATGCTCTTGCAAAACCTCAATATCCACTGCAATAATATTAGAATATCTTGCAGATCCAAAAATAATTCCAACAATTTTGTTTTCATAAATTGCAACAAAACTTTTACTATACTCAAGAAAATCTTCTAGCCTAAACCAGGAAGCATGTAGTCTTTCAATAAACAGATCTGCATTTTCATATTCACTAATTTGGCCAAAGAATTGCTGATCAACTTCTCTTATGGTATATTCCGATATGTATTCTTGGCTGTCTATTTGAATCTGACAATAATCTGTCTTTCTATATGAAAACTCTTCTTCCGAATACAGTTCTTTGTCTGAAAACAATTCCAACAACGCTTTCATAAGATTCCCATCTTCGGACGAAAACTCAAAATCACTTACACCACTTTCCAAAAGTGACAAAAAAACTTTTTCAAAAAATTCTCTGGCAGATTCCTCCTTATGCTTAGGAATACTACCAACCACCCCACAACCACCAAGGCAATGGGAATACGCTACGTCTAACTGTAGTTCCCCGTCTCTAAGTGACCAGCGATCTCCTTTACAAATTCCAGCTAGAATTCCATATATACTGGGATATAGATCATCTTTTAGTACAACCTCATTATCCATACATTTTACCTCTTATGACTGTATTGTAACACCTCATTACTAATCATTACAATATTCTATTTTGTCAGATAAACTGACTTGATTTTTTAAAATATCCATCCACCCGTAACTAATTTACACATATTGCTCGCCTACTATAGGAAATTGGACAATCGATTCTTGTGAAATTATAATAACTCCCTAGTCAAAAGGGATTCTATATGATAAAATTCCTTGAAGTTAGGAGGTAACATATTGTATGATCCATATTCAAAAAAAACGCTTCACACTGCTCTGACTCAGTGCACTCATCTTAGTTACCGTACTTCCACTAAGTGCATGTGGCAGCAAAAAACTCGACTCAGGAGAAATCATCGAAAGTGCTTATGTCAACGAGAGTATTGGTATGACGATAACACTTCCAGATGGATTTACATGCAACAATACTCCTAATCAAGAACTGAAAATGACTGGGCTAGGTATAAACACCTTATTTACGGCCGATTATGGAGCTTCTAGTGATCCATCAAGTTATGCAAGTGTAACCTACGGGCTACTTTCTGATAATGCCAATGAAGAAGGGGTTAAAGAAACACAAAAAGTAATGGAACAAGGAGTCTATGGTGATGAAGCAAAAGTAACGATTGGAACCAATGATTTTGCTCATAAGTTATTTATAAAACAAGTAGCCGTTGCTGAGTTCAATATTCATAGCTATGTTCTTCACCGCGATAACTATTCAATTATTATTACTGCTACCTTTACGAATGATCAACTTTATCAACAATTTCTAACGTCATTAGAAACACTTACTTTTGAATAAAAGAAAGTGTATTCATTATTACTAAACACCTAATAACCAGAAAGGAAATTATAGTATGCTTCAAATTCTAAAAAGATGCTTTACTCTGCTCTGCCTTAGCACCCTCATCTTTGTTACGATAATTCCACTAACTGCTTGTAATAGCAAAAAACTCGACTCAGGAGAAATCATTGATAACACTTATGTCAACGAGAGCATTGGTATGACGATGACTCTTCCAAGTTACTTTTCCTGCAAAAATACAGCTAACCAAGACCTAAAATACTCGAGTCGGAATACGTTCTTGACAGCCAATACTTTCAATCCTGAAAACTATATGTCTGGCGAAGTATACTATGTTCTGATTAAAGATTTTGGTAAAAAAAAGCATGTAAAAGAAATTCAAAAAGTTATGGAAGATGGAAGTTCTGGTGATCTAGAGAAAGTTACTATCGGAAGCAATGATTTTGCGTATCAACTAATTTCAAAATCAGAAGATTCTGAGTTCAAAACACATACTTATATTCTCCACCGCGATAACTATATGATAAAAATTTCTGGTACTTTTTCAAACGATCAATTATATCAGAATTTTCTAACGTCATTAGAAACACTTACTTTTGAATAAAGGAAAGTCCTTACCGATCGAATGATATCAGTAAGGACTTTCTTTTTTATTCTATTGATTAATCCATTATTCAAATTCCAATATCACAACTTTCATTAGACTTATTTGATTGTATCAAAGACTTCATAGTCATCAGTTCATAATATCTTTATAAATTACATCAAACTGTTCTTTTGTAAGTTTTGTCTGGCTCCTAAGCTTTACAATGGAATCTTCATCATACAATAAGTATTCATAATCATCCTCACTTTGACTCGCATATACATTCACATCTTTTGTATCAAAACCAATCATTATCTCTGTATTTGTCGGGTTCAGTATTATTCCCATCGTTCTAAACATGGAACCATCTATTGCCTCGCCGATCAGTCTATTGTGTATAGCAGGTATCTTTGTCTCCCACACATAGAAATCCCAACTTTTTATCGATTTATCTGCACTTCTTCCTTGCAGCACGTAATAATAGCTTTTTATTAAAAATGTGCCCCTCTCTGAATATCGCTGCTCATACTCACCTAATTCAACGCCATCATACTTAAAAGCGGACGTATTTGTAATCATATCAGCATTTTGATTTTCCGACTTTGCACCATATAATATAACAAGACCTACAATCATAACAAACATCAAACTAGAAAAACCAATTGGCACTATAAGTAAAGTAATAAACTTCAAACCGGTTCTTCCAATCATCCTTTTCTCAGAAACCTGCATAATCTTATAGCTTACATACAAGAGCACGAATATACTTAGACATATAGGAATCACAACAAAATTTATGTATTCGTGCAATACAATTCCAGCACAACATAAAATACCACAATACGTAATAGAAAATGCAGCAAGAATAATAACAGAACCTCTAAAATCGGCGTTCTTTACATCTGGCAATGGATCACCGTTTTTTACTGCATACTTTGCTTTTGCATACCAAGTGCTATAACCAATCATTTGAATTGCCCATATTACAAGTACAAAAATCCATAAAACCAAGTTTGAAAAAACGAGTGAACTTTGCTCCGTTTGATTCAAGCCAACTGTCAATGAATAAACAATCTGAATCATTGCCATTGCACTCATAATACTTCCAATCAACATCTTCTTTGGTCCCATAATCTTATGGATTGTTTTTAATTTTATCATCGGATCACTATCAATCACTGGTGTATTCTCATCTTCCGAATAAAATACGTGTACTTTACCTGACGTGCAGGCAAACGTCCAACCAGCACTTTTGCAGTACTCAATGTATTCCAAATTCGTTTCTAAAAGATGGGTATCAAACTCGCTTCCCTCCGAAAAAATATTCACGCTGAAATGAAGCTTAACAGGCTCACTTTTTTTGAAAATGAATTTAACTTCTCCAGATATTTCTTCAAGTATCCAACCGTTCGACGCCATCTGTTCCAAATATTTTTCCGTACTAGTTAAGCTATTGTACTGAAAGGTATGAAAACGAACCAATTTGTTTTCGTTTTTTACTACCATAATTACCTCCTCGATACACTTATTTTTTACTTCTACCATAATCATCAACAAGTGATTTCAACCTTGCATATTCATTATCTAACATCTGCTGTCCTAACGGAGTAATCCTGTAGCTTCTCTTTCGCCCATCTACCGCGGTCTCCCTAATGAAGTCCTGCTTCACAAAATCCGCAAGTAATGCATACAGAGTTCCCGGTCCAATTGTAATTCGACTATTTGTCATAGACTGAACCATTTCCATAATATCGATTCCACAACACTCTTTTTGCAAGCAGATTAGTATATAAAACATCTGCTCTGTTAAGGTCTTATATTTTTCTCGCGCCATAGTAACTCCTTCTTCACGTACGTGTAACCGCTAACCATTATATCGATATTCAATATTGATTATCGATATAATATCA
>CAZWNX010000115.1:0-5761 GCA_964635395.1 uncultured Lachnospiraceae bacterium | reverse complement strand
TTGCAAGTGAATTGGGAGTAAGTGATAAAACGATATCAAAGTGGGAAACTCAGAAAGGACTTCCAGACATTGGAATGATTGAGGATTTGGAGAAGGCTTTGAAGGTTTCTATTACAGAGCTTTTTACAGGAAATGTGATAAGCAATGAGAACTTATCTGCAAATATGCGTAAGGTGAGTTTTTATGTTTGTCCAGTGTGTGGAAATGTAATTTCGGCAATTGGAGAAGGAAATTACAGTTGCCACGGTATCCTATTACCCAAAGCTGAAGTAGAAGAATTGGATGAAGCGCATGCAATTCATATTGAGGAAATAGATGGAGAATACTACGTGACCATGCAACATGATATGACCAAAAAACATTCCGTTTCGTTTTTTGCATATGTTACGTCAAATGTATTTCAAATGATTAAGTTATATCCAGAACAAATGGCGGAATCTAGATTTATGAAAAGAGGTCATGGAATTGTATATGGATATTGCAATCGACACGGCCTTTTCATGGCAAGAATATAGTAAAAAAATGGAGAGAACAATGTTCAAAAAAGGACAAATCTATGAAATCAGATAAAACAAAAGAAAAAATAATTGGGGAAACGATTCAGTTGATCAACGAAACAAATGGAGAAATTGCACTAGTAACGATTCGTAGAATAGCGGAGCGGGCCCAAATAGGTATTGGTCTAATCAACCATTATTTTGGATCAAAGGAGCGGTTGATTCAAATAGCAGTGCAACAGATTATTGAACAAGTAGTTAGTAGTTTTCGAGTTGACATAACATCATTTACGTTATCCCAAGAAGTAACCATTGCTGCTGCTACGCAAGTAATGGATTTTTTGATGAAGAATGCTCAAATATCAAAAGTATCTATTTTAGGTGATTTGATGAATCCGCAGGATGCCGATAATTCTATGATGACAGCAAAAGGATTTGCGTTTTGTATGTCTAGAGGCAAAGATGTCGAGCAATATAAGTTAGAAGCCTTTCAACTTGTTTCACTCATGCAAGAAGCATTTTTACGTAAAGACAGTTTTGAAAAAAGTTTTGGAATAAACCTATATGATAAGGGGCAACGGGATGGCTATCTGCGCAGAGTAATTCAACAGTTATTGGGGAAAGAAAACGAGGGAGAAATATGAACTACTTGATTATGAATGGAAGTCCACATAGGGGTAACACATGGAAACTAGTGGAACTAATTAAGGAACAATTATCTGCAATTGATCAGTCACTGCAGATAAAGGAAATTCATTTAGCAGATATGGGGATTCCTTTCTGCACCGGATGTAGCAATTGTTTTCGAATTGGCCATGAGAAGTGCCCGCATTTTTTTAAAAGTAAGGCTTTGATTGTAACAACGACGGGAGGAGTTGGAGCAAGAAATGCAGCAAGAGATATCGCTTCATTGTTATATGGAATAGGGTTTAATCGCTGCTACTTGTTTGGGCAAGCATCGATTAGTTGGAACGCATATAGACCACTGGATAAAACGAAGAAGAAACTAAGTGCGTTAACAACAAAATTTCACAATGATGTTGTATCAAGAAAACTGCATAGTCCATCGGCAGATTTGTTGATTCCTTATAATCTTTTTAGGGGAATGTCACTAGCTTATGCACAAGGAAGTGAGTATCCCACAAAAGATGGGGAGTATTGGACAAGGATTGATAGAATTCATACAATTTATGATTCACAGGTGTATGTTCCTATCTACAAAAGACCCATTGGTCATCTATTTTATTACATTGGAAAATATGCAGGTCGTTTAAAAAATTATCAAGTGACCTATAGAAAATAATAAATTAGAGCTTCAAAAAACGAAGCTCTAATCAAAATGAGATACCTATTTAATTTTGAATACTAACCTAACAGAGTAACATAAATACCAGTAAAGATAGCAGTTGTAATTACGCCACATATGTTCGCACCAAGTGCATACTCTAATATAAAGGCCGCCTTATTAACTTTACTAACTTCCTTTTGAGCAACCTTAGCTGTGGATGGTACGCATGAGACACCTGCAATTCCAACAACGGGGTTGAAGTTTTTGCCTTTTATTAGGTAGACTACATACCCACCAATAATTCCACCAATACCAGAGAATAATAAGGAAAGCATTCCGAGTACTAAAAGTTTTAGTACAGCTGGGTCAAGAAGTGTCGAGGCATCACATAAAACACCTAACATTAATCCCAAGAAGAAAGTAGCAATGTATAAGAAACCATCTTCTATAATTTTGATATACTTTTGAATTCCAACTTCTCGAACAACAATACCGAGGAAAAAGCTCAAAAATAATGGTGCTGCAACTGGGAACAATAAGCAAAGTAATGCATTAGCGACTACAGCAAATATTAATTTTTCGGTAGAAGTGATTATTCTTGTTGGTTTGGTGTTTTTGATTTCGATTCCGCGCAAATGTTTTGGAATAAGAGCTTTTATTAAGTATGGGTAACCACCGTAAGTTAAACTCAAATATAAATATGCAACAATTGTAATTGGAACGAAATATTCAGGAGCAAGTTTTAGTGAAGCAAACAATACCATTGGGCCATCAGCACCACCGATAATAGAAACTGCAGCAGCGGCTCCATCTGAGAATCCCATAAGCTTTGCAATTGGAAATGTTAGAATTGTTCCAAGCTCCGCAAAAAGAGCAATCGTCATACTGACAAAGGGATGTTTGAGTAAAAAACCGATGTCACATAGAATCCCAATTCCCATAAAAACCAAACAGGCAATCAATCCATTGCTAAATGTTAATGTGTAGATTGGCTGTAAAAAGTCGATTTGCATATATTTCATAAGATCGTCGGTTGTAGAAAGCATGGGATCAATAATGAGATTACCAATAGTCCTATTTTCTAAGAACAGAACACCAGCATTGACAGCTGACATTCCAAGTCCCATTGGAATCATAACAAGGGGCTCTAATGTACCCTTTTTACCTAAGTATACAAGTAAGAAACCGGCAAATATTAATACTACTCTCAAAATAGCTACTTTGGGTTCCTGAAAAAACATCGTTCCTATTCCTTGAAATAAATCATATAAGTTCATAAAAGAAGTACCTTTCTTGACTAATTTGATGTAAAATAATATGGAGTTAGTTAGTTCGTTGATTTTTTCGTGAAATGACGAATAACGACAAGCATTAAATTAATGAGTCCAGCGATTGCAAATGATATAACGGTTCCTAATCCTAATACTTGCAACGGTACAATGAAATTGTGCATTTGTTAACTCCTTTTCGATTGATTTATTTTGTTTTTGCCCAAAACAAATACTATCATGGCCTAATAGATTAGGCTAATATATATTATGTATATTGATGATAGATAAAAGTTATCAAGAAAAGGGAGCTGCACATGGATAAAATGGATTTGCACTATCTAGAGATTTTCAATGCTGTTGCACAAGATGAGAGTTATACAAAAGCGTCAGAATTACTTCATATTAGCCAACCTGCTCTATCCGTACAGATTAAAAAACTGGAGGCGCAGATTGGCTTAAAGTTGTTTGAAAAAGCGGGGAACAAAGTGCATCTGACGGAACATGGACAGATGTTACAAGAGTATACCAAACGAATTTTTTCCATTGTTCAAGAATTAGATGACATTATTAGTGAAAAACAGAACTTTGTTGGAGGCGTTTTACAAATAGGGGGCAGTAATACACCAGGAACCTATATTATGCCAGAGGTAATCGGCGCGTTTAAACAAAGATATCCGGGAATAAAGGTGAATTTACATATTGCAAATACTTCTGAAATCTCTTTTATGGTTAATAATGGAAGTTTAGATGTGGCTGTGAATGGAGGAAGTGAAGTTTATCCAGATGCTATTTTTGTTAAAAAATTGTATCAGGATAAACTAATCTTAGTGGCATCAGATAAGAATGAACTTACAAATCAAACAAGTATAACAAGAAGTGACATTGAGCGACTTGATTTTGTCGTACACAAAACAGATTCCCAATTATACACCTATTACAAGCGTTTTCTTAAAGAACTAGAAATTGAAGAAAAAGTAAGTATGTATCTTGGAAATATTGATGCAATTAAGCGTGCAGTAGCATCCAATCTAGGAGTTGCATTGATTCCATATGAGGCAGTGAAATATGAATTAAAATTTGGAATTCTAAAAGAAATTAATTATAAAGGGTTTCAAAATGATTACCCATACCATTTGATTTATAATAAAACAAAAGTCACATCGGCTGCTGGTAAAAAATTCATCGATTTTCTACAGAATAATTTCACAACAGAATAAAAAATCTTAGCGTTTTTCATGTGCAAACGCATAGGCCTCTTTTATGTGTTGAGGAGTCATATCGTTTGGGAAATGTTTGAGCCGTTCTTCATTACCATCCGCAATGGCAGTATCATAATACCAACATTTGACCTCAAGCATAGCAAGTGCTTGATTCAAATGTTGTATTTCATGTTCAATCAGTTCTTTCCTTTTTAAAAACATATCTTTACGCTTTTGATAAGAAGAAGGACCTTCTTTGCACCAAAGAATAAATTCCTTGATATCCTTTATTTCTGCGCCAGCTTTTTTCAGACAGTCTATTACATGAAGAATTTCAATGCAATCTTCATTAAATTTGCGTATTCCAGTTTTGGAGCGATCCATATTTGGGAAAAGCCCCTCTTTATCATAATATCGTAGAGTTGAAATGGGAATGTCAAAAAGTTTTGATATTTCTCCAATACTGTAGAATTTTGGCTCGGTTTCGATTCGTTCATTTTTGGTCATAAAAGGCTCCTTTATCTATGATACATACTTTATTGTTTGACATTGATTTTTATGTCTTGACCTAAAGTTAGGTTCAGGTATTACAATCAGTATAACACAATTTAAAAAGAGATAAAACAAAGGAGACAAACAATGTATATTGAACAAATAAACAGCCCAGAAGATTTGAAGAAACTTACAAAGAACCAACTAGATCTGTTGGCAAAAGAAATGAGAGATACTTTGCTTATACGGTTAAGTAAAAGAGGGGGGCATTTTGGACCTAATTTCGGAATCGTAGAGGCAACAATAGCCTTACATTACGTGTTTGATTCACCAATGGATAAGATTGTATTTGATATATCACATCAGTCCTACCCGCACAAAATGCTTACTGGTAGAAAAGAAGCCTATCTTTTTGAGGAACATTATGAAGATGTAACGGGTTTTACGAATCCAAAAGAAAGTACTCATGACTATTTTACAGTAGGACATACATCAACATCGGTTAGCTTAGCCTGTGGACTTGCCGTTGCAAGAGATTTAGGTAAAGAGCCTGGGAATGTGATTGCAGTTATTGGGGACGGTTCACTTAGTGGAGGAGAGGCTTTAGAAGGATTTAATTTCGCGGGAGAAATGGAAAGCAATCTGATTATCGTTGTGAATGATAATGATATGTCCATTGCCGAAAATCATGGTGGTATTTACAAGAATTTGAAAGAACTCAGGGACTCAAAAGGAAAATCCGAATGCAATTTGTTTAAATCAATGGGACTTGACTATATTTATGTAAATAACGGAAATGATATTATGGAATTGATTGAGGCTTTCCAAACAGTGAAAGATACCAAGAAGCCAATTGCCGTGCATATTAATACGATCAAAGGAAACGGCTATAAGATTGCTGAAATCAACAAAGAAAATTGGCATTACGCCATGCCGTTTGATATAGAAACAGGGCAAGGCAGAATCCATTTTGGTGAAGATTATTCTAGTATAACGGCAGAATATCTACTTGAA
>CAZWNX010000114.1:0-5820 GCA_964635395.1 uncultured Lachnospiraceae bacterium | reverse complement strand
CGGGCACCTTGAAAAGGTGCCCTGATTTAAGTTGTTTCATGACACTAAAACAATTTTGATTGCATACCGATTGGATCTTGAGCAAACTTGATACAACTGTCTTTTGTGATTTTACGTTCCATATATAATTGAAGTAGCGCATCGTCCATTGTAATCATTCCAGCTTTTTTATTCGTCTGCATTACCGAAATTAATTGATGGGACTTTCCTTCACGAATCAAGTTACGGATTGCGTGATTGGCATGTAGTACTTCAAATGCAGCTACACGACCATCTTCATCCGGTGTAGGAAGTAACTGCTGTGAAATGATAGCCTCCAAAACGTTGGCAAGCTGTACTCTAATCTGTTGTTGCTGATGAGGCGGAAAAACGTCGATAATACGGTCAACTGTACTTGGTGCATCCACTGTATGGAGTGTTGATAATACCAAATGACCCGTTTCTGCTGCGGTGATCGCGATACTGATTGTCTCGAAATCACGCATCTCTCCTACAAGAATAACATCTGGGTCTTCACGAAGGGCAGCTCTAAGTGCATCCGCAAAACTATGTGTATCCAGTCCAACCTCTCTTTGATTAACCATTGATAATTTATGTGGATGCAAGTACTCAATTGGTTCCTCAAGGGTTATAATATGACAATCTCTATGAACATTAATCTTATCAATAATAGACGCAAGCGTTGTGGATTTACCACTACCTGTTGGCCCCGTAACAAGGACAAGACCTCTTTTTCGGTTATACAAATCTACTACACTTCGTGGAACTCCCAATGTCTCTGAGTCCGGAATTTCTGTACCTACAGCACGAAGTGATAAGGCAACTGAACCTCTTTGCTTAAATGCATTCACACGATATCTACCTAAGTCCGGCATTGAAACTGACATATCGTACTCTCCGCGTTCTTCAAAACGCTCTCTCTGTAGCGGAGACATAATTTCTAAACAAAGTTCTAGTGTATCATCTGGCATCATACGTGGGTAATCCATGGTCAATAATCGTCCGTAAACCCTCATCTTCGGTGGAAGCCCTACCGTAATATGAATATCCGATGCCTCAGCAGCACTGGCAACTCTAAGTATTTCTTCTAATGTTGGCATAACTAATTCCTCGCTTTTCCCTTATATTATCTTATTTTTAAAAGTCCCTACCTGGAACATACTCCTCTTCTAAGTCTGCATCCGTTCCACCATCCGTACCCACTGTGCTTTTGATCTCACTTGCTACATCACGGAGTTCATCCACATACTCTGGTGCTACAATATCCGATTCCTTCACATTTTCCTGCTCTGCAACTGCATATCCATGTTGCTTCAACAATTCTGTATCCATAACATGCCTATTATCAAGCGTCTTCATAATGTCTTTGATTTCTAAATCTTTATAGTTCTTACGATCTGCTAAGTCAACCACCTTATTATTTGTAAATAATAAGATGTATGGCATAAGGAAATCAACATCATTATCATTCAGAACAAGTCCCTTTTCACCCGTATTAAGTTCAATACAAGTACCAGGACTCAGTAAATGAATAGAATCAATCAAAGCTCTAACCACTTCTTTATCAAACACTTGATTGTTTTCAAGCAAGTATCGTACTGCGCTAACCTCAGAAGACGGTTCATTCTCATTATGCATTGCAGTCATACGGTCAAACACTTCTGCCACCATCATAATCTTAGTACCAATTGACGGTTTCACAGTTGACTCCGTAATTCCCTCTGCAAAATCATCTAACATCCGTTGACTTTGCAAGCAGATTCGCTTTAAGGACGTGCTATTGGACAACACATCGGCAATCATATCAAACCCAGCTATTTCAGCTCTCTTAATCCGTTTAGCTTCTTCTTCCGGCGTTAGATTTGGTTGTTTAATTGATTTTTGATAAGCCAACTTTCCAATTTCATGTACAATGGCCGCCGTTACAACATCAAACTGTTCATCCGCCTTCACTTTCAGCTTATGTGCCATCAAAGCACATAGAATCGACACATTGAGCGTATGTTTGAATATGTAATCTTCATTACTTCTAAGATTTTGAATAAAATTGATTTTTCGATCTAATTTACCATAACTCTTAATAATTCCGCTGGCAAGCGTGTACATCTTTGGTGCCTTCTTATTCTCAATCAGTCCCATCAAAACTTCCCCAATTGCAAACACACACATGGTCTGAAATCGCTCGAATTCAATATCATCCTGCGTCATCGGTGGGACTGGTTCAGCTGGCTCAAGAATATAAATTCCGATTAACCCAAAATTATTAATACTTACAATCCCCTGCGGAGTTAATTTTGAATTTCGCTCATATAGGAGCACGCCATTTTTATTATAGATTGGCCGCGCAAGTCGCATACCTACTTTTAATCTATCTGATTTTACAAATAGCATCTAGTCCTCCTTAAATCAAGTGACGTCATTATGTTGCTTCTCACTTTCTTTCTAACAAATTTATTATACAAATTATCCAAAGAAAAGGCAAGGAAATTTCTAATTGTTTTCCCTCGCGATACCCTCAATACTTGGCTGAATCGCTAACGAGTAATTGGTATCGTAGATGACAAAACCCGGTTTTGCTTTGGGCGGTTTTTTGACAAATTTCTTAAGGACATAGTCAACCCAGACCTTCTCCTGGTCTTTTCCGCTGGAATAATAGGCTGCCAATCGACCAGCTTCTTCGAAGGTTCGATCTGGAAGTTCTTTCCCAAGAGTTTTGACAATCACATGGGAGCCCGGCATTCCCTTTGCGTGGAACCACCAATCTCCTCCCTGCGCTACTTGAAAGGTTAATTCATCATTTTGATAGTTGTTTTTGCCCACGTACATATGAAATCCGTCGCTGCTGACGAAATGATAGGGTTTGCTGACGATTTTTTCTTTTTTGACTCCCACTCGCTTTTTGAGATATCCATGTTGTTCTAGTTCATCTCGAATCTGCGCCACATCTTCCTGTTCTTTGATATGATCAAGGGAGCTTAGGATACTTTTTAGATGCTCAACATCCTTACCTGTTTCTTCTATTAAAATGGATAGAGCCTCATAGGTTCTTTTTTGCTTGCTGTATTTATCGTAATAACGCTTTGCATTCTCCTGCAGAGTAAGATCTGGGTCAAGTGTAATTTTCATCGGTTCATTCGTGTAGTAATTCTCTACAGTGATTTCCTTTTGCCCTTCCTCTTGACCATATCCGTAGACATTCAAAAGCTCACCACAGAGTTTATAATGGTCTCGTTTAAGAGTGTCCTGCAATTGCTTGTTTTGCAAGTCGTATTTTTTGACATTTCTCTCTAGGGCAGTCATTACTACTTTACGTAGATCCGCTGTTTTTTGACGAACTCTTGTATAGGAACTTTTCTTCTCATAGTAGTTTGCCAATAACTTCGAGATCGAATCATAACATTCCGAATCCATTCCTTCATAAATCGCAAACGGAAATGGCACAAATTCATAAGGAACATCTTTTTGATAAAGAATTGACGGGCTAAATGCTCCCTCTTTAATCTGTAGCATGACTTGTCTTACCGCTTCATATAGTTGCTTTTTCCCTGCATCCTCTAAGGCCAAATACATACACTGCGAGTCCGCCTCGGCACGCATACATAATTCCTGTGCTAAGATTGGTGAAAAGCCTTCAAATACTCCAACCAATGTTTTAGCAAGGGGCTGAGCAGATTCTGCAAGCAATTGATCAAATTGCCCGAAATCAAGATCCTCAGTAATCTTTAACGGATTAACTTTCTTCAGTTCCTCCGGCAGAAAATAAACTTTTCCCGGATACACTTCACGCAAGCTACTCACTACCGCCGATATTCGTTTGATACTATCAATAATCACACCCTCGCTGTTTATAAAGATAATATTGCTATGCTTTCCCATTAATTCAATAATCAAAAACTTTGTACAAAGCTCACCAAGTTCGTCTAAATGCTCAATTTCAAAACGGATAATGCGTTCTAATCCCACTTGATCAATTTGAACAATTCTACCACTTTGGATATATTTTCTTAAAAGCATACAGAAATTAGGTGCAGTCAGTGGACTTTTCTTATTTTCCTCTACAAAATGTACAATCGGCAAGGAAGCCTCCACAGAAATCTTTAGTCGAAGTTGTTCCCGATTCACTTTAAATGTAAGTAACAGCTCATCCCTTTCAGGCTGCGCAATTTTATTAATTCTTGTATCGATTAATTTATCCCGCAATTCTTTTACTACACAGGCAACACTTACTCCATCAAATGCCATTTTATCACTCCATTTCTCAAAAATTAAGACCGGCTATGAACCGGTCTTAACATCATGAACCTATTAACCAATCATACATCTGCTGATATTTTAGGGCAGAAACCGTCCATGAATAGTCGGTTGCCATACCTCTGTCAATCAGTTTATTCCACTCACGTTTCTTTTGATAATAAATATAGGCTGCATACTGAATCGTTGCAAGCATCTCATGGGCATTATAGTTTTGGAAACTAAACCCTGTTCCAGTGCTTTCATACTCATTATAAGATTCTACGGTGTCTTTGAGACCACCCGTCTCTCTTACAATCGGAACCGTTCCATAACGAAGCGACATAAGCTGACTTAGTCCACAAGGCTCAAATAAAGATGGCATCAAAAACGCATCTGCCGCCGCATAAATTTTATGGGACAAATCTTCTGAATAATAGATATTTGCAGAAACTTTATCGTGATATTTCCACTGATAATGACGAAACATGTTTTCATATTTCGCATCGCCCGTACCCAAGACAACAAGCTGAATATCATTTTGACAAAGTTCGTCCATTACATATTCTAACAAATCAAGACCCTTTTGGTCCGTAAGTCTTGAAACAATGCCTAGCATAAATTTCTTATCGTTTTGTTCTAATCCTAATTCTTCCTGTAAAGCTCTCTTATTCTTGATTTTCTCTTTTCTAAAATTAATACTATTATATGGGAAATCAATGTATGTATCCGTCTGCGGATTAAATTCATCATAATCAATTCCATTCACAATTCCACGTAAATCCTTTGCCCTAGAAACTAAAACTCCATTTAGACCTTCTCCATAAAATGGCATCTTGATCTCTTCCGCATAGGTACTTGATACCGTAGTAATCGCATCTGCATATACAATTCCACCCTTAAGCAGATTTGCATCCTTATATGCTTCAAGCTTATCCGGTGTAAAATAATGCTGTGGAAGACCTGTGATCTCACGAATTGTCTTCACATCCCATTTTCCTTGAAATTTCAGATTGTGAATCGTCATAACAGACTTCATATCTCTGAAAAAGTCCCCGCTTCCAAAGCGCTCTTTCAAATATACTGGAATAATTCCTGTCTGCCAGTCATGGCAATGAACAATATCCGGTTTAAAATCAACAATCGGTAAGATGGATAAGGCTGCCTTTGAAAAATAACAATACTTCTTGATTTCTTCCAAAACATTGTCCCCATAAATCTTGAAACCGCCAAACATTCCTTCATTATCAATAAAATAATAGGTTATTCCATCCACAACCGCTTCGAATACACCAACGTACTCGCTGTGCCAATAAAAATCCATATAAAAATGGGTTTTGTACTCCATTAAGCTTAGCATTTCTTCTTTCATACATGTATATTTTGGTAAGATTACTCTTACATCATAATATTCCCTGTCAATACATTTTGGTAGTGAACCTACTACATCTGCAAGTCCGCCCGTTTTGCTAAACGGAACTCCTTCCGAAGCCACAAAAAGTATTTTTTTCATAAATAAAAGTCCTCCGATTTCTTATTACCCCTAAGCGTAATTATACAACAGATGAGCATTGTTTGAAAGTAAAATAT
>CAZWNX010000113.1:1245-5832 GCA_964635395.1 uncultured Lachnospiraceae bacterium | reverse complement strand
AAAAAATTGAAGAAGTTTCAAATGGAATTATTGACTTATTTTAAGAAAAATAATAAAAACCTATTTGATACCATTAATGAGCAGAAGATACTGACGGATGAGCAAGAAGATGAAATTGTCCAAATGGTGAATGATTTTAAACAAAATCTTTGGGGAGAATAAAATGTCTAATGCAAGAGAAATCCAAAGCAGAATGAAAAATATCCGCGATACTATGAAAATAACGAATGCAATGTATATGATTTCATCAGCTAAATTGAAAAGGGCTAAAAAGTGTCTTGAAAATACGGAACCATATTTTTTTATGATTCAGTCTGCAATTTCTAGAATTAATAGGCATATTCCAGAGATTGAGAATTTCTATTTTGATAAGCGAGAAGAAGTTGCAAAAAGTGATCGAAAAATTGGATATATTGTGATTACTGCAGATAAGGGGCTCGCTGGATCCTATAATCATAATGTCATAAAAGTTGCAGACCGATGTCTTGAGAATGGTGAACAGAATAAGTTATACATCATTGGAAATGTTGGTAAAAGTCATTTTATTAAAAAGAATGTTACTATTTCTGAGCATTTTTCTTATGTAGTTCAGCATCCAACAATGAGTAGAGCAAGAAGTATTGCAGAAAAAATGTTGAGGCGTTTTGAGAGAAGGGATTTGGATGAGATACACATTGTATATACCAAAATGATGGAAGGTATGAGGTCGGAAGTTGAAGTGAGGCAATTATTACCGCTAATAAGTGAGACGAGTGCACCAATTCCATTGGATGCAAAAATTGAACAAATTGCGTTACTTCCAAGTCCGGATGCTGTCATTCAAAATATTATACCAAATTACCTAACTGGATTTATCTATGGGGCCTTAGTAGAAGCCTTTTCAAGTGAGCAAAATCAAAGAATGCAGGCGATGGAAGCAGCAACGAAAAGTGCCAAGAAAATGTTGAAGGAATTAGAACTGGAATACAATTGTGTGAGACAGGCAACCATTACACAACAAATTATAGAAGTAGCTTCAGGTGCAAAAGCTCAGAAAAAGAAGCAATGTTAAATGGAAGAAAGGCATGGTTTAAAAAATGAAAAAGGGAAAAATCATACAGGTTTTAGGACCAGTAGTGGATGTGGAATTTGATGAAGAGGAACGACTTCCATTTATTAAGGATGCCTTAGAACTCGATAATAATGGTGAAAAATGTGTTATGGAAGTAGCTCAGCACATTGGAAACCATGTAGTGCGTTGTATTATGCTATCGTCAAGTGAAGGGCTATATCGTGACATGGAAGTATTCGCAACGGGAAGTGGAATTAAAGTTCCTGTTGGGAGAAAAACACTTGGAAGATTATTTAATGTTTTTGGGGATACGATTGATGGGAAAGAATCTCTTGATGATGAGGAACATTGGGTAATACATAGAGAGCCTCCTACTTTTGAAGAACAAAGTCCAGTGGTTGAAGTACTTGAGACAGGTATAAAAGTAATCGACTTACTTGCTCCATATTCTAAAGGTGGAAAGATTGGACTTTTTGGAGGAGCGGGTGTAGGGAAAACAGTGCTTATACAGGAGCTAATCAGGAATATTGCGACAGAGCATGGTGGGTATTCAATCTTTACTGGTGTAGGAGAACGATCTAGAGAGGGAAATGATCTTTGGAGTGAAATGAAAGAATCAGGAGTTTTGGATAAGACCGCATTAGTATTTGGTCAAATGAATGAGCCACCAGGGGCGAGAATGCGTGTGGCTGAAACGGGTTTAACCATGGCTGAGTATTTTCGAGATAAAGAGAATCAAAATGTGCTCTTATTTATTGATAATATTTTCCGATTTGTTCAAGCAGGAGCAGAAGTTTCGGCACTTCTTGGGAGAATGCCTTCAGCAGTAGGATATCAGCCAACACTTGCGACAGAAGTTGGTGAATTGCAAGAACGAATTGCCTCAACTAAAAATGGATCAGTAACGTCTGTTCAGGCGATTTATGTTCCAGCAGATGACTTGACAGATCCTGCCCCAGCGACGACCTTTGCGCATCTTGATGCGACAACGGTATTATCAAGAAAAATTGTTGAGCAAGGTATTTATCCAGCGGTGGATCCACTTGAATCTTCTTCGCGAATTCTTGAGATTGATGTTGTTGGTGAAGAACATTATGAAATTGCTAGAAAAGTTCAAAGCATTTTGCAAAAATATAAAGAATTATCCGATATTATTGCAATTCTTGGAATGGAGGAACTATCGGAAGAAGACAAAATGATTGTATTTCGAGCTAGAAAAATCCAAAGATTTTTATCTCAACCGTTTTATGTGGCAGAAAATTTCACTGGAATCTGTGGAAAGTATGTGCCATTAAAAGAGACAATTCGTGGTTTTAAGGCAATTATAGATGGGGAAATGGATGAATATCCAGAAAGCGCTTTTTTTAACGTTGGAACAATTGACGAGGTTGTGAAAAAGTCCCAAGAATTACAAAAATAGGGAAGAATAGGGTTTGATTATGAATCGATTTCAACTTAAAATAATTGCAGCAGATAAGGTTTTTTATGATGGAAGAGTAATCAGTTTGACATTCTCTGGAATGGATGGTGAGCGAACGATTTTGAGTCATCACGAAAATGTGGTCATTGCGGTAAACAATGGCGTCATTAGATTTAAAGAAGAAGATGGAACGAATACAGAGGCAATTGTAGGATTGGGGTTTGTACAAATGATTAATAATCGAGCTACTGTTCTTGTTGAAACGGCTGAACGTCCTGAGGATATTGATATATTGCGTGCAAAAGAAGCGAAGGAACGTGCAGAAGAACAATTGAGACAGAAATTGAGTGATAAGGAATATCATCATATCAAAGCTTCCTTAGCAAGAGCAATGGTTCGGCTCTCGCAAACGAGCAAAATAGACTAAGAACGGCGCTTTACAAATAATGGGTAATTCGATATTCTATTTATAGAAGAATGGTGGTTAAATGCACTTCGGTTTTTCGGGAGTGCATTTTTGTGTTTGTCGAGTATTTGAAAATAATTGCAGGTGAATGATATGACGGGTAATATAATTGATAAGAAGAATGAAAAGTATGTCAATTTTTATTCTTCGCCAGTAGGGAAAATTGTGATGGTAAGCGATGGGGTCTATTTAACGCATTTGCTATTTGGAGAGTATGGGAGCAATCATTGCTGGTATGATCAGTGTACTATGCGTGAAAGCCTTATGGTTTTTGAAACAGTAAAACAGTGGTTGGATGTATATTTTTCGGGACAAATGACTACAGAAAAATCGTCTGGACTTTGTTCAAAGATAAAAATAAATTTAGAAGGAACAGATTTTCAAATAAAAATTTGGCAATTACTTCAAGAAATCCCATATGGGAAAACGGTAACCTATGGTGAGCTGGCCCGGAAATATGCGATTCAAAATAACGTTCAGAAAATGTCAGCACAAGCAGTGGGACAGGCAGTTGGAAAGAATCCAATCGCAATCATAATTCCATGCCATAGGGTAATTGGAAGCAGTGGCCAGTTGGTGGGATATGCAGGTGGAATTGAGAAGAAAGAAATGTTACTCAATATAGAAGGGGAAAAGTAGTATGGGATACGACAAATTTGAAAAAATAAAACAGAATTTGATTCAACTGGCGAGAGACAGAGAAGATATTTACGCAGTTATTGAATTTGGGTCACAGTCAAGAACGAAACAGAAAGCAGATGATTATTCAGACCTAGATATAATGATTATTACTAGTAAACCAGATTATTATATGGAACAAGATGAATGGCTAGAGCATATTGGTGAACCCAAGAACAATGTAGTAGTATGCGCTAGAATGTGTGGGAAGGGATTGTATGGTGACCAATGAAAAAATTCAATGACTTAAAACCGAAAAGAAGGTATTGGTTTGGGATAGTAATTGTAGTCGTTTTTATAGTGTTAGTATTTCTTTTTATTCAAAATAAGTGGATTGTGGTTTCTCAATATAGCGTTGTGAATGAGAAAATTCCAGAAGATTTTGATGAGTTTAGAGTTGTTCAGGTTTCTGATTTTCACAATGCTAAGTTTGGTAAGAATAATATGATTTTAGTGGAAAAAATAATGAAACTTAAGCCGGATATCATTGTTATAACGGGCGATTTGATCGACTCTAATGATACGGATATTCCGGTAGCAATTGAATTGTCGAAACAACTCGTTCAAATTGCGCCAACATACTATGTAACTGGAAATCATGAGAATTGGTTGGCGCAGGACGATAAACAGGAACTTTTAGAGAAGTTAGTGAATAGTGGAGTTGTAAACTTGAAGAATGAAGCTCTTGATTTAAAGAAAAATGATTCCAGCATTTGTTTAATTGGCCTGAATGATGAAAATTTGTCAGATGAGACACTGGCCAAGATAACAAAGAATCTTGATCAGGATTCTTACAAAATCTTGTTGGCTCATGAGCCACAGCATTTTGAGCGGTATGCGAAAAGTAGTGTGGATTTAATCCTATCAGGACATGCACATGGGGGACAGTTCCGATTTCCGATAGTTGGTGGTTTATATGCACCTGACCAAGGATTTCAACCGAAGTATTCGAAGGGACTATATCGGGAAGGT
>CAZWNX010000113.1:0-1145 GCA_964635395.1 uncultured Lachnospiraceae bacterium | reverse complement strand
TATTTATTTGGTGGAATTGAGAAGAATATTCATTGACTGAGGGGAAGACATATGAATAGTAAACTAAAAAAATATGTGCTCGGATATGAGGACGGAATTAGCAAAGCCATTATACTTGTAATGGTTTTAGTTGGTTGCGTTGTAGTGTCAGCATTTATGAATATGAGTGATCCGGGTAGTAATGTATATACCCATTTGTACTATATCCCTGTTAGTATTGCGGCGGTGTGGTTTCGTAAGTTTGCGTTTGTTTTGGCGGGGATATTATGCAGCGCACACTTGTATATTGAATATATACTAGTGAGTTATAGATCATATGAGCCGCTAGTAAGAGTATGTATTTTGTTAATGATTACGCTTGTAGTATATTTTATGACAGATAATATTATTCAACTTCAGAAACAATTATTAGAACAGATTTCAAATATTAGGCAGATTAATGACTCGTTAGCGGATGTAATGGGTCGCTGTGATTCAGATGGGATAATACAATATATTACTCCATCTGTTTTGCGTATTTTTGGCTATGTTCAAGAAGAAATTATTGAGAAAAAATTTATTAATTACATTTACAAAGAGGATGAAGAGCGTTTGAAAAGAGCCTTTATTCAAGCAGAAGTAACGAATACGGAAATGCGCGAAGAATGTAGGATTATATCAAAGAGTGGAGTTTTGGTATGGGCAGAGATACTAATAAGTCCAATTTTAGTGGATCGCGTATGTATTGGTACAGTCTTTTTATGTGAAGATATTACGGATCGCAAGCGAAATGAAAAGAACTTTATTGATAAAATATATTCTGATGAATTAACCAAGATTCATAATCGAAGGTATATGGATGAAGTGCTTGAAAGAGAACTTGAAAGTTGTACAAGGAATGAAGGACTTCTATCTGTATTAATGATTGATATTGATTATTTCAAGCATTTTAATGATACATATGGGCATCCCATAGGGGATAAAGTGCTGATAACACTTGCTGATTTAATGAGCAATATTATACGAAGTGGAGATTATTTGGCGCGTATTGGTGGGGAAGAATTTATGATACTATTGCCTCATGCGGATATGATCGATGCATGGGAAATCGCGGAAAGATTAAGAAAAAGAATTGAAAATTATCGATTTGAAGATGTGGGGCATGT
>CAZWNX010000112.1:0-5900 GCA_964635395.1 uncultured Lachnospiraceae bacterium | reverse complement strand
GAACGAAAAGTAGTATTTGATTTATAGAATTTGTAAATCGAAGTCATAATAAAAATCGAGAAAGGAAGTTTGCGGCTTCTTTTCTCGATTTTTGTATGTTAGGCTTTATTATTCTTCTCTTCTTCAATGACTTCTTCAATCAAATTGGTGATCGTGAGAATAGAATCTAGTTGATTACTTTTTTCCATTACATCAATGAAAGATTGTCTTGTAAAATATAATTCATGGACTTTATCAACAAGTAAGGTAGGGATGATATCATCTTCTTGTAATACCATACTAAATCCTTGGGATTCAAAAGAAGAAGCATTTAGAATCTGATCGCCCCTGCTTCCGTTGCAAAGAGGAATTAGTAAGTTCGGTTTTTTGAGAGCCAAGAGTTCGCAAATTGCATTTGCTCCAGCGCGGCTAATAACAAGATCAGACATTGCAAACAAATCTTTCAATTCAGATTTTACATATTCAAATTGCTTATAGCCTTTCGTAGTCAGTAACAAATTATCAACTTTTTCTTTTCCACAAATATGAACAATCTGGAAATCCTTCAACAATTCAGTTAACGCTTCACGAACTAATTTATTAATGTTAGTTGCTCCAAGGCTTCCGCCAATCACCATGATGACAGGTTTAGAAGAATGAAAGTCACATAATTTGTAAGCAGCTTCTGCATTTCCTTTTGATAGTTCGAGTCGAATTGGAGAACCAGTTAATACGGCTTTATCAGGAGGTAAAGTTTGCAGAGTTTCTGGAAAATTGCAACATACTTTTTTAGCAACAGGGATACATAATTTATTTGCCAAACCAGGTGTCATATCAGATTCATGAATAATGCATGGAATTTTAAGGCTTGCGGCAGCTCGAACGACAGGTACCGAAACAAAGCCTCCTTTTGAAAAAACAATATCAGGTTGAATTACTTTCAATATTTTGCGAGCTTCGTGATAACCTTTCATAACTCGAAAAGGGTCTGATAAATTCTTAATGTCTAAATATCTTCTTAATTTTCCAGTAGCAATACCATAGTAGGGAATATCAAAATCTTCTATTAATTTTTTTTCAATTCCTTCATACGAACCAATATAATGAATATCATAACCCAGCTCTTTTAACTTTGGAATAAGGGCAATATTTGGTGTAACATGGCCAGCAGTCCCACCACCAGTTAATATTATTCGTTTCATACTTAACCTCAGACTAATATGTATTTTTAAAGCAATAATCACGTAATTATTACATAAATATTACAAATAGTATAGCAAAAAATGCAGATTATATCTACAGATTTGCAAATAAAAAACTTGAAAACAAAACTATAGTTTGTTACACTTAGTATTGTTTTAAAGCAAATATGTGCAATTAATCACAAGGAGAGACAATATGAACAATAAAGTAACATTTGATTATTCAAAAGCGGCTCCATTTATTGGAGAAAATGAAGTTGCTCTTATGAAAAAGTCTACAATGGATGCAAAAGAGGTATTAGTATCAAAAACAGGAGCTGGGAATGACTTTTTAGGTTGGATTGATCTTCCAGTGAATTATGATAAGGAAGAATTTGCAAGAATTAAAAAAGCTGCAACGAAGATTCAAAGTGATTCAGAAGTTCTATTAGTAATTGGAATTGGTGGATCTTATCTTGGAGCAAGAGCTGCAATTGAATTTTTAAGACATAGTTTTTATAATGTGATTTCAAAAGAAGAAAGAAAAACTCCAGAAATCTATTTTGTAGGAAATTCAATTAGTTCTACTTATATTAAACACTTGATGGATGTGATTGGGGATCGAGATTTTTCAATCAATATGATCTCTAAGTCTGGAACAACAACTGAGCCAGCTATTGCTTTTCGTGTATTTAAGAAAATGATGGAAGACAAGTATGGTAAAGCAGAAGCTGCAAAGAGAATTTATGCTACAACAGATAAATCAAGAGGATCTTTAAAGAATTTAGCAAATGAAGAAGGATATGAGTCATTTGTAGTTCCAGACGATATCGGAGGAAGATTTTCTGTATTGACAGCAGTGGGATTATTACCAATCGCTGTATCTGGAGCAGATATTGATTTATTGATGCAAGGAGCAGCAAGTGGACGTGAAGCTGCTTTAAATAAACCTTTTGAAGAAAATGATGCGTTATTATATGCAGCAGTTCGTAATATCATGTTGAGAAAAGGTAAGGGAATTGAAGTATTAGCGAACTATGAACCATGTGTTCACTTTGTATCAGAGTGGTGGAAACAATTATACGGAGAATCTGAAGGAAAAGATCAAAAAGGAATTTTCCCAGCAAGTGTTGATTTAACGACAGATCTTCATTCTATGGGACAATTTATTCAAGACGGCGCAAGAACTATCTTTGAAACAGTTCTTAACATTGATGAGTCAAGAGAAGAAATCATTTTAGAAGAAGAACCAGTTGATTTAGATGGATTAAACTATCTTGCAGGAAAATCGGTTGATTTTGTTAACAAATCAGCGATGAATGGAACTATTTTGGCACATACAGATGGACAAGTTCCAAACTTAGTAATCGACATTCCAAAAGTAGATGAATTCTATCTTGGTGAGTTATTCTACTTCTTTGAATTTGCTTGTGGAGTAAGTGGATATATATTAGGAGTGAATCCATTTGATCAACCAGGAGTAGAGAGCTACAAGAAGAATATGTTTGCATTACTTGGAAAACCAGGTTTCGAAGCAATGAGAGAAGAATTACTTAAGAGATTAGGGTAAAATAGTGTAGTAAAATAAAGCAAAGCCACCGTTGATTATATTTTCAAACGGTGGCTTTTATGATATTATAAAAGGTAATAATGTTAGCAATGACTACTGTAAAAGGAACATAAAGATGAAAATAGTTGTGTTAGAAAAGAGTATTGTGGGAGAGGATATTGATATATCTAGTTTTGAACAATACGGTGAAGTTACTTATTATGAGAATACCACTTACGATCAGGTTGGTGAGCATATTCAGGATGCGGAAATTGTTATTTTGAATAAATCAAGGATTCATGAAGAGACGATTGGAAGTTGTCCAAATATCAAGCTTATTTGCGAGTTTGCAACAGGTTATGACAATATTGATATAGAGTATTGTAAGCAAAGAGGTATTCTAGTCTGCAATGTAAAAGATTACTCTACAGCAGCAGTTGCACAGCATACTTTTGCGCTGTATTTTTATGTGGCTGAAAAGTTGCGCTATTATGATGACTATGTTAAATCAAAGGCGTATCAAAATCAGGATAAGTTCTCGAATTTTGATCTACCATTTCATGAACTGGACCAAAAAACATGGGGAATTATTGGTATGGGAATGATTGGTCAAAAAGTAGCTAGTATTGCTACTGCGTTTGGATGTAACGTAATCTATTACTCTGCATCAGGAGCACACGATCATCCTGTTTATGAGAGAGTTTCGTTTGAAGAACTCTTAAGCCGAGCGGATGTGCTTTCCGTTCATGCTCCCTTATCTGACCGGACGAGGCACTTGATGAATTACGAAGCATTTGCAAAGATGAAGAAAAGTGCTGTTTTTATCAATGTTGCCAGAGGACCAATTGTAAAAGATGAGGATCTGTATCAGGCCTTAGTTGATGAAAAGATTATGGCGGCAGGATTAGATGTAATTGGTAAAGAACCAATGGACCCAAATAATCCGCTTGGGATGTTTATTGATTCAAATCGACTAATCATTACCCCACATCTTGCTTGGGCAAGTGTTGAGGCGAGAACAAGACTTGTTCACGAAACTTGCAAAAATATCCAGGCTTTTTTAGATCACAACCCTATCAATGTTGTTAATCCAGTATAATAGATCATGAAAGAGGTAACCATTTGAAACTATTCGTTAAAAATATTAGGGCAATGCTTCTCAAAGAGGGTGAGCCAGTTGTCGAAACAGTTAGTATCGTAATAAACAATGACATAATCGAAAAAATAGTAGAACATTCAATAGAAAACTCAGTAGAAAATGCGATAGAAGAATCAACGTTTGATAAAATCATTGATGGAACAAATAAATTTATCATGCCAGGGCTTATTAACGCGCATACCCATTCCTATATGGCATTTATGAGAAACTGTGCGGATGACTTGGAGTTCTTAGATTGGCTATTTGGGAAAGTAGACCCGATGGAACAAAAAATGACAGACGAGGACGCATACTGGGGTGCTAAGCTGGCAATGCTTGAAATGATTAAAAGTGGAACTACCTGTTTTAATGATATGCAGATGAATATTCATCAAACAACGAATGCAGCGATTGAGTCTGGAATGAGAGCTGTTATTGCAAGAGGTCTTGTTGGAAGTGGTGAGGATGAAGGCGGAAAAATGCGCCTAATGCAAGCGATGGAAGAAAAGGAAGCGGCAAAAGAGCAGGAGAGAATAGCATTCTTTTTGGGACCACATGCTCCGTATACTTGTGATAAGGACTATCTAAAAATTGTAGCAAATAAAGCAAAACAGGAGAGTATGGGAATTCATATTCACCTTAGCGAGAGCGAAACAGAAGTCAAGAATTGTATGGAGACTTATCAGGCAACACCAATTGAACATGCCAACAACTGCGGATTATTTGAAGGACGAGCAATTGTAGCACATGCGGTGTATGCAACAACGCAGGATATTAGAATTTTAAAAGAAAAAAATGTAAGTGTTGTTACAAATCCAGCAAGTAATATGAAATTGGGAAATGGATTTGCACCGATTCCTGAAATGTTAGAGGCGGGAGTGAATGTATGTCTTGGAACGGATGGGGCTGCTAGCAATAATGCGTTGAATCTGTTTCATGAAATGAACCTGTTAGCGTTGATTCATAAGGGGAATGCAAGAAAGGCAAAATGTGTGGATGCAACGACATGCCTTTTAATGGCAACCATAAATGGAGCAAAGGCACTTGGTCTTGACCAACAAATTGGGTCAATCAAAGAAGGTAAAAAAGCCGATTTAATTATTCTTGATTTGAAGCAGCCTTCTATGCAACCAATGAATAATATTCTGTCATCCCTTGTCTATTCTGCAAATGGAAGTGAAGTAGAGACGGTTATTATTGATGGTCAACTGATTATGGAAAATCGAAAAGTACTAACCCTGAACGAAGAAGAAATCTATGAAAAAGTAAACGCAATTATCAAGAGGATGGAGAAAGATGCCTAACGAACGTTTAATTCAGATCGCAATAGTGGATGATGAAGCCCTTATTCGTAATGAAGTTCATAAGATTGTTGTAACTGCTTTTGAAAAAGCAAACCTTGCTTACTTGGTTAGAGAATTTGAAAGTGGAGAGAAGTTTATTAAAGAAGAGAAACCATACCATCTCGTATTGTTAGATATTGACATGCCTGGAAGATCAGGAATTGAGATTGCCAGTGAGTATCGTAAGATTAGCGCAAATGGATTGATTATTTTCTTGACGAGTATGGAAGAAATGAGCAAGAAGGGTTATAAAGTCAACGCATTTCGATTTATTGGTAAATTAGATGAACGTTCAGAGCTTGAAGAAGCAATTTTAGATGCAATACGATGTTTAGAAGAGAAAAAGGTATTCCGATTTCAAAACAAGCAAAGAGATTGGATTTGTGTTAATCAGGATGAGATTCTCTATTTTGAATTAATTGGAAGAATGATTCAAGTAGTTTCCAAAAATGGAAGTTATGAAATGAATGATACAATGGCAAATCTAGAAAAAAGGTTGCAAGCAGAGCACTTTTTCCAGATCCACAGGGCGTTTTATGTGCATTTGTCAAATGTTGCACAGCTGCAAAAAAAGGATATTTTGCTTACAAACGGGGTATCATTACCAATTAGTGAGAAAAGACGACAAGCATTCAAAGAAGCATTTGTGAACTATAAGAAGGTTATTTTGTATTAGGTGATAACCGAGAAGAAAGCTTTGATTCTAGATA
>CAZWNX010000111.1:0-5914 GCA_964635395.1 uncultured Lachnospiraceae bacterium | reverse complement strand
TGCCTAGTGGGCACACGTTTCGAATGGTTTTTAAACGGTTATTACAGTCCCAACTTTCCCTTGAATTGCTTCGTGGGTTTTGTGAATGGATGTGATTAACACTTTCCCGTTTGGAACATTTTCTAGATAAGCAATTGCTGCCTCGATTTTAGGAAGCATATTTCCAGCACCAAATTGATTTTGCTCAATATAGGACTTTGCTTCATCCACAGATAGTGTTTTAATTGGTTCAGCCTCTGGAGTGTTATAATTTTTGTATACATAATCAACGCTAGTTAAAATAATGAGTTCGTCTACTTTCAAATCGGAAGCCAACTTACCAGCAATCGAATCCTTTTCGATAACGGCAGATGCACCTTTTAGAGAATGTGGCTGTTCGATAACAGGTATTCCGCCACCACCACATGCAATCACCACCTGATCAGCGTCTGTAAGGATTTTAATGGAATCAATTTCTACGATATCAATTGGTTTTGGAGCAGCCACAACTCTTCGAAATCCTTTACCAGGTTCTTCGATTACATAGTTCCCTTTTTCTAGCTCTTCATCAGCATCAGCTTTGGACATATATCTTCCTAAGGCCTTTTGAGGATCGTAAAAAGCGTCATCGTAAGGGTCAACAGTTACTTGTGTAAGAATCGTACTTACAGATTTGGAAATACCGCGACTAAGTAATTCACTTCTTAAAGCATTTTGTAAATCGTAGCCAACATATCCCTGACTCATTGCGCTACAAACGCACATTGGAGCTGGTGTATAGTCGGGATATATTCTTCTTAGTTCAGTCATAGCCTTATGAATCATGCTGACCTGAGCACCGTTTGAATGTGTAATTGTTAGCTGATAATCAGCTGCTACTAAATCTGCTAATGCTTTGGCAGTCTCTTTAACTGCATCCCATTGTTCTAAAGTTGTAGAGCCAAGTGCTTCATTTCCAAGTGATACAACAACTTTCTTTTTGCTCATAATAGTCCCTCTTTTCAATGAAAATATAAAGGAATTATATCAAAAAAATAGAATTTTGTATATGCTTTTAAAAATATGCTTGCATTTATGAATTAACCATATTATAATCAGTTTCATATTAAGATTGTTGAAACCGATGATATGGAGATAAAAACAAGTCGTGCACTTACAGAGAGTCCGGGCAGATGAGAGCCGGGCAGAACGCAGTTTGTTAAATGGACCATGGAGGGTATGGTGAAAGAGCATTGTATTGCATTCAGTAGCCGTAACGTCAGGCATGCGTTATTTGCCTAGGATATGATTGTATCCTTTAAGAGCATGATCGTTGTATCATGAATCGGGGTGGCACCGCGGGAATTATAAACTCGTCCTTGACAAAGAGCTTTTCTTTGTCAGGGATTTTTTATTGCAAAAAAATGTATGAGAGTGATTTTTAGACAGAAAGGTAAAGGGTGAGAAAAATGATTTATCCAAGTTTTAGTGAGGTAGAAGAGATTTGTAAACAGGGAGATTATGGTGTGGTACCAATTACAAAGGAATTAATGGCTGATCACACGACTCCAATCGAAGTGTTAAGAATTTTGAAGAATGTTAGCAAACACTGTTATTTATTAGAGAGTATGGAAGAAAATAAAAAATGGGGACGTTACACATTTTTAGGATACGATCCAGTACTTGAATTGACCTGTATTAATCACCAGATTTGCATTAAAACTGGAATGACTGTAGAAAAACATACGGTGCATCCAAATGAATACATTCGTGGTATTATCAAAGAACATAAGAGTCCTAAAATGGAAGGGTTACCGTCCTTTACAGGAGGACTTGTTGGTTATTTCTCATATGACTATATCAAATATAGTGAGCCAAGTTTGAATTTAGATGCAATGGATGAGGAAGGCTTTAAAGATGTTGACTTAATGCTGTTTGACAAAGTAATTGTATTTGATCACTATAAACAAAAAATGATTTTAATCGTAAATATGAAAACCAGTTCTTTGAAAACAAACTATAACAAGGCAGTTAATGAGCTTTCGGCAATGAAGGAACTAATTCTAAATGGTAAAAAAGAAGAGGCAAATCCACTTAAACTAAAGACTCCATTTAAAGCACTCTTTACAAAAAATCAATATTGCGAAATGGTTCAAAAAGCAAAGAATTATATTAAAGAAGGAGACATTTTCCAAGTTGTTCTTTCCAATCGTTTAGAGGCTAAAATGGAAGGTAGTTTATTGGATGCATATCGACTACTAAGGACGACAAATCCATCGCCTTATATGTTCTATTTTTCCAGTGAAGATGTGGAAATTGTGGGAGCTAGTCCAGAGACTTTAGTAAAGTTAGAAAGTCGTAAACTATATACATTTCCACTTGCCGGAACAAGGAAAAGAGGAGAGACGCTAGAAGAAGACTTAGCACTTGAACGAGAGCTTTTAAGGGATGAAAAAGAATTGGCTGAACACAATATGCTCGTTGATCTAGGAAGAAATGATATTGGAAGAATTAGTGAAATCGGGAGTGTAAAGGTTGAAAACTATATGAGTGTTGAGAAGTTTTCCCATGTTATGCATATTGGATCAACAGTAACTGGTATCATTAAAAATGAAAAAGATGCATTGGATGCAGTGGACTCAATATTGCCAGCGGGAACATTGTCGGGAGCACCTAAAATTAGGGCTTGTGAAATCATCAATGAACTCGAGAATAACAAACGAGGTATTTATGGCGGAGCAATTGGATATATTGATTTTGCTGGAAATTTAGATACCTGCATAGCAATCAGATTGGCCTTTGCTAAGAATGGCAAAGTATTTGTTAGAAGTGGTGCAGGGATTGTGGCAGATAGTGTTCCAGAGAGTGAATACCAGGAATGTGCAAATAAAGCTCAGGCAGTCGTAAACGCAATCATGAACTCAGAAGGGGGATTACACAAATGATTCTATTAATCGATAATTATGATAGTTTTTCCTATAATTTATACCAACTCATTGGACAAGTAGATCCGGGAATTAAAGTGATTCGCAATGATGAAATGACGATTGAAGAAATAGAGGAACTGGATATATCAGCAATTATTTTGTCGCCAGGCCCTAAAAAACCTTCTGATGCAGGAATCTGTATAGAAGTCGTAAGGCATTTTGCTGGAAAGTATCCAATTTTGGGAGTTTGCTTAGGGCATCAGGCAATTTGTGAAGCGTTTGGCGCAACCGTATCTTACGCAAAACAGCTGATGCATGGAAAAACGAGTGTTGTAACATTACCACTGGATAATCCACTTTATAAGGGAATGGAAGAAACCATGAGAGTGGCAAGATATCATTCGTTAGCAGTGCTTGAAGAGACACTTCCAGAAGAGCTAAAAGTAGTTGTTAAGAGTGATGATGGAGAGGTGATGGCGATTGAGCATAGAGACTATCCAATCTATGGGCTCCAGTTTCATCCAGAATCCGTGTTGACAGAGGATGGATTATCCATCATGAAGAATTTTTTGAAAATTGGGAAGGGGAAAAAGAGATGATTAAAGAAGCAATTATTAAACTTACCAAAAAGCAAGACATTGGATATGAGATGGCCAAAGAAGTAATGCGTGAAATCATGAGTGGAGAAGCTAGTGATGTTCAAAAAAGTGCATATCTGACGGCATTTAGCATGAAGGGAGAGACGATTGAGGAAATCACTGCTTCAGCGCAGGAGATGAGAAATCATTGCATTAAACTCTTACATGATCGAGAAGTTCTTGAGATTGTAGGAACTGGTGGCGATGAATCAAATAGCTTTAATATTTCAACAACGTCTTCTTTAGTAATCGCAAGTGCGGGAGTACCAGTGGCAAAACATGGAAATAGAGCCGCATCAAGCAAATGTGGTGCTGCCGATGTGTTAGAAGCTTTGGGGGTAAACATTACGATTTCTCCTGAAAAAAGTACACAATTGCTAGAGAAGATTGGGATTTGTTTTCTATTTGCTCAAAATTATCATATTGCGATGAAGTATGTTGCACCAGTTCGAAGGGAGTTAGGGATACGTACAATCTTCAATATTTTAGGACCGTTATCCAATCCGGCGGGAGCAAATTTACAAGTGATGGGTGTATTTGACGAATCGCTTGTAGTTCCACTAGCTCAAGTGTTAAAAAATCTTGGACTCAAAAATGCAATGGTTGTATATGGACAGGACAAATTAGATGAAATTTCGATGAGTGCCAAAACAACTGTTTGTGAATTGAAAAATGGTGAATTTTTAGAATATGAGATTGAGCCTGAACAATTTGGCTTGGTAAAATGTAAGAAAGAAGATTTAGTGGGTGGTAGTAAAGAAGAAAATGCTCAGATTACGCTTGATATCTTAAATGGAGCAAAAGGACCTAAAACAGATGCAGTTCTTCTAAATGCAGGTGCTGGACTCTATGTTGCAGGCAAGGTAGAATCTATGATGGAAGGTGTTTCGCTAGCAAAAGAGTTAATTGAGACAGGAAAAGCAAAAGAACTGTTGGAACGATTTGTTCGATATTCAAATGAAGATTAATCACCTTTAGGAAGGAAGAAAAAATGATTTTACACGAAATTGCTGAAAAAACAAAAAAGAGAATCCAAGGGCAAAAAGAAATTCTTTCATTAGAAACAATCAAAAAGCAGGCATATTCGATGCCAAACGATCAAGCATTTTCGTTTGAGAAAGCGTTAAAACAAAAAGAAATTTCTTTTATATGTGAAGTGAAAAAAGCCTCTCCATCAAAGGGAATTATTTCCAAAGAATTTCCTTATATTGAAATTGCTAAGACATATGAACAATGTGGAGCAGCTGCTATTTCAGTGTTAACTGAGCCGTTTTATTTTTTAGGACATGATCAGTATTTAAGAGAGATTGCAAAAGAAGTTCGTATACCAATTATTCGAAAAGATTTTACAATAGATGAGTATATGATTTATGAAGCAAAAGTATTAGGAGCGCAAGCAATCTTACTAATCTGCGCATTGCTAGATGAAAAAACAATGAGAGAGTATATGAAGATCGCAGAAGAACTAGGCTTATCGGTACTTGTTGAAGCACATGACGAAGAGGAAGTCCGACAAGCGCTTGCATGCAATGCCAGAATGATTGGAGTCAATAATCGGAATTTAAAAACATTTGAAGTAGATATCGAAAATTCCATAAAGCTTAGAAGCCTAATTCCACAGAATGTCATATATGTGTCCGAAAGTGGTATGAAAACACCACAAGATATTAAGAGACTTCGTGAAAACGGAACAGATGCGGTATTAATTGGTGAGACACTAATGCGTAGCAATAGTATCCAACATGAGCTTAATGTACTTAGGGGGAATCGGATTGAAAATTAAGATGTGCGGGTTATTCAAAGAAGAGGATTTAGAGTATGCGAATATTGTTAAGCCTGACTTTATTGGCTTTGTATTTGCCAAAAGCAAAAGACAGGTTACAAAAGAATTTGCAGCTTTATTAAGGGAAAAACTGAAATATCAGCCAACTGTGGTGGGTGTTTTTGTGGATGAGGATCCTTACAAAATCATCTCTTTGGTGAATGAAAAGGTCATTGATTGGATCCAACTGCACGGAAATGAAAGTCCTGATTATATTGAGGAATTGAATAGGCATACAACGGCTAAAATAGTGAAGGCACTGATTTATTCAAAAAACCAATCCATGGATCAGTTTGCGAATCAAATCAATGAATATAAGGATGTTGCAGACTATTTGCTAATTGATAGTGGAAGTGGAAGCGGTGAAACTTTTTCTTGGGAGGAAGTCAAACAAAAGCTTGACGAACTCTTGCCTCAAAAGGACTATTTTATTGCGGGTGGACTGAATTGTGAGAATATAAGAAAAGCGGCAATGCTATTTAACCCCTTTGCACTGGATTTAAGTAGTGGGTTAGAGACAAATGGAGTGAAAGATTTATACAAGATGATGGCCTGTAAGGAGGGTGTTA
>CAZWNX010000110.1:0-6010 GCA_964635395.1 uncultured Lachnospiraceae bacterium | reverse complement strand
TTGACGGTAATACTAAAACATCCTCATGACATAATTCCATCTTCTTATTCCTCTCTCCTTTTTATTTTTTACTCCCACGCTTGTTTGCAACCAATTGTGGTTTATGAAAACAATTGTTTATCATCTTTTATCTTATGCAAAAGTATTACTAAACATAGCAAATTTCATCTATCTCCTGAATAATTACGGTTTCTTCTACAGTTTGTTTTTTGTTGCTTTTCGCAATAATATTCCCTTGCTGCATATCCCAAAGTTCTTTGTACTTACCATTCACATTCAGTAATTCCTCATGTGTTCCACATTCAATTACCTCTCCTTCATCTAAAACAACTATCTTGTCACAATTTTTTATAGTAGCTAAACGATGTGCAATAATTAGCATTGTTTTATTTGAAAAAGTATTATAAATCATATCAAATATAATCTTCTCCGTTCCAAAATCTAAATTGCTTGTACTTTCATCAAGAATAAAAAAATTGTTTTTCTTTAAAAAAGCTCTCGCTAACACTATCCTTTGTTTTTCACCACCACTCAATCCATTTCCAGCCTCTTCAAGAAATGAATAGTATTGCATTGGCATTCTACTAATGAACTCATGAGCGCCAGCCATCTTAGCCGCCTTTTTAACGTCTTCAAGTGTCGCATTTTTGCGGCTGACCCGTATGTTGTCAAAAATTGTTTTTGAGAATAATTCAACATTTTGCGGAACATATGAAATAGCTTTTCTCAAACTCTTATTATCATATTCATGAATATCAACACCATTTATTCTAATTGATCCTAGCTCAGGTTCGTAGTATTTCAATAGCAATTTTGCTATTGTAGACTTTCCACTCCCACTATAACCAACTAATGCCACTTTTTCTCCTGGTAAAATCTTTAGATTCAGGTTTTTTAACACAGGTTTTCTATTTCCATATCGAAAAGTCACATTATCAAACTCAATCTCGCCACCGATATTATCTGCTTTTTTGAATAAATTTTCTAACTGAGTATTTGTCCCTTCCATTAATTTATTAGCTGGATCATTCATATCGAGACCTTCCGATACGCTTTGCTCCGATGGATAGTCTAATATTTCTGCCATTCTTTTCATTGATATATTTGCTTCTTGAATCTGAAGTTGTAGACTAACCAGTCTTCCTATCGGATCCATAAAATAACCTGATAGAGTAGTAAAGGCCATTAATGTTCCTAACGTCATCTCGTTATTAATAACCTGGGTAATTCCAAAATACATCATTACAAGGTTTCCAATTGTACTAACCATTCCTGAAATTGATCCTTGTACATTTGATAGCATTCCCTCTTTCAAACCAATTCTCAATGATTTTATATACTCTTTTTCTAACTGCTCTAGTTCAAATTCTTCATTTGCATTTCCTTTAATTGTTTCTACAGCTTGAAGACTTTCAATGATTTGAGAATTCAGAATCGATCCTTGCTGCATCTGCTCTTCGTTAATCTGTTTGTATGGTTGTTTAAATATAAACACTAACAAAACACTAATGATAACCATAAATAGAATTATGCCAAATAGCTCCGTATTCATTTTAAGTAATATTACACCTGTTGCCAACGCCATAACAATATCCATGATAAGTGTCAGCGCAATACTCGTAAAAATATCTTTTATTGTAAATGCATCTGAAAAACGGGTAATAATATCTCCTGTCTTTCGCGAAGCAAAAAACTTCATTGGTAGCTGATAGATATGTTTAAAATATCCCAACATAAGCGGAATATCTATTTTTTGAGACAGATAAATCATAATCCACTGTCGCACAAACCCAATCACCACTTGAACAATGGCTATTAGAGCAAAAATAATTAATACCATCAATAAAGTGTCTTTTAATCTATAAGGTAATACTTCGTCCATTAATATTTTATTAAACAATGATGAAACTATTCCCAAAAGTGTCAACAAAATGGAGGAAAGAATGGAATATACAAATAGCTTTTTCTGGGGCAATAGCAAGCGCAGAAAACGAGAAAACATTTTATCATTCTTGTCTTTTGCAATTTCAAAATCACTACTCGGTTTCAGAACCAATAACACGCCTGTGAATCTATCCCAAAAATCATCCATACTTTGCTTTTCAAATTCTTTTGCCGGATCACCAATTACTACGTGTCTTGGCGTAATCTTATATATAACAACAAAATGACTCAGTCCATCTTTTGTGTGAATGTTAGCAATACACGGAAGGGAAAACTCGCTTAGAAATCCTTCTTTATCAACTCTAATCGCCTGAGACACAAATCCTAATTGATTTGCACATTTGCTTAACCCAATTAAGTTTGTTCCCTTTATATCTGTTCCCATTATATCTCTTAATTTTGTTATTGTTGTTTCTTTCTTATAATGTAAACAAATCATAGCCAAGCATGCAGCCGCACAATCAGTTGCATCTTGTTGCTTTACAAATACACGTCTCATAATCATTCCATTCAGTTCTGTTCATGTTTTTGTGCACAAAAAAGACAATGAACTTATTCATCGCCTAAAATCACAAAATGTACTCTTAGAAATAAAGTTCCCCTATTTGTCCCCTATCCATTTTATACAAGTATATTTTACCCCCCCCCCAGAAAAATTGTCAAGTATTATCTGTTTAGATATGTAATCGTTCTGTTTAGATATGTAATCGTATATCTGTGTATATCAATGTGTATATCAACTAAGTAATTGCACGAAAAAGCAGTTATTTAACCACCGCAATGGAACAAAAAGGCAGTCTTTCAGAATTACTCAATATTTATACTAGAAATGCAACTACATTTTTATACATTTAGCAAACAAGAAATCCAATTATTGCAAACCCCTTACTCCTTTTAGCGATTCGTTTACCCCTTTTTCTCTCGTAGTCTCACGAAAAAACTTCGAATCATCTCACTGCACTCTTCTTCAAGGACTCCTCTTACAACATTCACCCTATGATTAAATTCTTTCATCTCTAGTAGATTTAATACGGAGCCAGCGCAACCAGCTTTTTGATTCATGCAGCCAATTACAACATTGGTGATTCTAGCTTGCACAATGGCACCTGCACACATTTGGCAGGGTTCTAGCGTCACATACATGGTGCAGTCTTCTAAGCGCCAGTCACCAAGCTTCTTGGATGCTTTTTTGATGGCGATCAATTCGGCATGTGACAGCGTTTGTTTATCTGTATTTCTACGATTGTAACCCCTTGCAATCACTTGATTTTCATAGACGATGACACATCCGATTGGAACTTCATCTAGATCATATGCCTTTTTTGCCTGGCGCAGTGCCTGCTTCATATATTGTTCATGTTCTGTCATGCTTGAGTTTTCCCCTTACTAATACTATAATAATTCTATTGTTAAAACGATTTATTCATAAATATTGCGCAAAATCGAAATGAACTCGATAATGCGATTAAAGCAAAATTAGAAGCGAGGTGCGAAATGACAATCGTTGGATTCCAAAAAACTACTTTACTAGATTTTCCAGGTCAGGTAGCCTGTAGTATATTTCTAAATCGATGCAATTTCAAATGTCCCTATTGTCACAATTGGGAGTCCATCGTTCATTCCTGTGAGCCAGTTCTATCTAGTAATGATTTGCTCGCATTCTTAACGAAACGTCGCAATGTGTTAAAGGGCGTTTGTATCACCGGTGGAGAGCCAACTCTTCATCTAGAACTGCCGTCTTTGATCAGACAAATCAAAGATCTCGGATACCTCGTAAAACTTGACACCAATGGAAGCAATCCACAAATGCTCAAAGATTTGTACGAAGAGAATCTTCTTGATTATGTGGCCATGGACATCAAATCCAGTCTTTCAAATTATGGACAGGCCGCGAACATACCAATCAACAAAGGGTTCCTTGATAAAATCAAAGAATCGGTTGAAATCATCCGATTCTCCGATAGACTCTATGAATTTCGTACTACCGTTTGCAAGGAACTTCATTCCAAAGAAACATTTCTAGAAATTGGTGCTTGGTTAAAAGGAAGTAAAACGTATGTTTTACAAAATGTTCAGCAACCAATCAACCATGTAGCAGAATCACCCCATTCTACCTTAACGCCTTTTACGCAAGAAGAATTAGCTTCCTATGCGCTTCTTCTTGAACCCTATTTTGAGACAGTAAGTGTCCGATAGTTTTTGGTTTCCAATCCTGCTTTTGAATGATTAAAAGCTTTGCAACTCCAGATAATTACGGTAACTTACTACCATTAGTGCAATCTTTAAGGTTAAGGCATCCTCAAAGATTCGAATGTCGAGTCCCGTTGCTCTTTGCAACTTCTCAAGACGATACAATAAAGTATTGCGGTGAACAAACAATTGTCTGGCTGTTTCTGAGACATTTAAGTTGTTCTCTAAAAACATATTTACCGTTATTAGCGTTTCCTCGTCAAGTGCTTCTAAAATTCCATTTCCGAAGATCTCATCAATAAACATCTTGCAAAGATTGATTGGTAATTGATAAATTAATCGTCCAATTCCCAACGAATTGTACGCAATCACTTCTTTATCCGCATAAAATATTTTACCAACGTCTAGGGCCATCTTGGCTTCTTTATAACTCTTAGAAACGTCTTTTAATTCCTTAATCATTCCGCCATAGGCAACATTTACTTTTAACATTGCTTCTGTATTCATCATTCCCACAATCGTGTCTGCAATCGCACTAAAATCTTTATGAGATGCATTCTCTTCAAAGCGTTTAATCAGTATAATGCTTTGTTCATCAACAGCTGTTACATAATCTCCAGACTGAGAGAAAAACAAGCTTTTAAGCATTTCAAGTGCCCCATTATCCTTGTCAAATTTAGCTTCAATCACGTAGACTACTCGATGAACTTCATTCTCAATACGTAGTTTCTTTGCTCGATTATAAATATCAACCAGTAATAAATTATCCAAAATTAAATTTTGAAAGAAATTGTTTTTATCAAATCGCTCTTTGTATGCATGAAGTAGATCTTGCAAATGATGTGCTGCAATTTTGGCAATCATCTCATCTTCTTGGCGATCTCTTGATACGATTACATACACGGTATCTCCGTCTTCGGAAACCTTCATGTACTGCAATCCAAACGCCGACTGACTATCCGCTCCTGACGAGATAAAGAACTTGATTTTACTTGCTTCCACAACAATATCCTGTGTTGTTTTAGCGATTACATACCCTTCTAAATCAACAACCACCATTCCAATTTTGGTGACATTTCTCAAATCTTCAATACATGCCTGAATCACTTGCGTAGTTAACACGTCACTCACTCCCTTTCAAAATCTATGATTTCATTACTCATATTTTAATCTATAATCAGAATTTCGTCTAGTTCGCTTCACAAAAAAAAGAGAGATACCAAGGTATCTCTCAAAATGTAACAAATTAGTTTGTAATAACCTGCTCTGTTTCTTTGTCAAAGATGTGGATTTTTTCAACATCAATTGCAAATTTAACAACGTCTCCAGGTCTTGCAGTTGTACGAGAATCAACTCTTGCAGTGATTGGGAATTCTTCTAATTCAAAGTATAAGTAAACTTCTGCTCCAAGTAATTCATATACTTTAACAGTTGCTTCAAAAGTACTTTGTGGAGAAGCTTCAACCATCATTTCTGAATCGTAAACATCTTCTGGACGAATACCAAATATTACAGTTCTTCCATTGTATCCACCATCGATTAATTTTTTAGATTTTGCTGGAGGAAGTGGAATGAAGTGACCAGCAACTTTTAATACTGCTGTATCATCAACAACTTCAACTACTGCATCTAAGAAGTTCATCTGAGGAGATCCCATAAATCCTGCTACGAAAAGATTATGTGGCTTTTCATATAAGTGTTGAGGTGTATCTACTTGTTGGATAATACCATCTTTCATAACTACGATTCTGGTTCCTAATGTCATAGCTTCTGTCTGGTCATGTGTTACGTAGATGATGGTAGTACCAAGTCTTTGGTGAAGTTTTGCAATTTCGATACGCATCTGTACACGAAGTTTTGCATCCAAGTTTGATAA